>NZ_JBHVST010000100.1:0-41279 GCF_042885015.1 Streptomyces sp. NPDC058086
AAGCCTCACAGCGCCGATGGTACTGCAGGGGGGACCCTGTGGGAGAGTAGGACGCCGCCGAACAATCTTTGGAGGACCTCTGGTCCCAGCGACTTCGCTGGGACCAGAGGTCCTTTTTTGTTTTTCCGAGGCGCGCCGGGTACCCGGCTGCGCGAGAATGACTTGCGGTACCGATGACAGGAGTCACCATGTCCACCAACTCTCCCGACGAGCGACCGGAGCGCGATCAGCGCCGCCGGGACAGTGGTGACCGCGGCGGCTACCGCGGGGGTCCGCGCCGCGACAACGACCGGCGTGACGACCGCCCCAGTGGTGCTCCGCGCCGCGAGGACGACCGCGGTGGGTTCCGTCGGGACGACAACCGCGGTGGTGGCGGCGGCTTCCGGCGCGACGACAACCGTCGTGACGACAACCGTGGCGGCGGCGGTTTCCGAGGCCGTGACGACCGGCGTGACGACCGGCGTGAGGGCGACCGGGGCGGTCGCCCGCCGTTCCGCCGTGACGATCGGCCCACCAGTGGTCCGCGTCGCGACGACCGTGACCGTGGGGTCCGTCGGGACGGGGACCGTCCGGCGTTCCGCCGTGACGACCGACCCAGCAGCGGCCCGCGCCGTGACGACCGCCCCAGTGGTGGCCCGCGCCGCGAGGACGACCGCGGTGGATTCCGTCGGGACGACAACCGCGGTGGTGGCGGCGGCTTCCGGCGCGACGACCGTAATGACTTCCGCCGTGATGACCGTCGGGACGACCGCCGCGACGATCGCCGGGGCGACGACCGCGGTGGGTTCCGTCGCGACGATCGCCGTGATGACCGTCGCGACAGCGGCGACCGCGGCGGCTTCCGCCGTGATGATCGCGGTGACTTCCGGCGCGACGACCGTCGGGGTGACGACCGTGGCGGGTTCCGTCGGGATGGAGACCGTCCGCCGTTCCGTCGTGACGAGCGGCCCAGCAGCGGCCCGCGTCGTGACGACCGGCCCAGCAGCGGCCCGCGCCGCGACGACCGACCCAGCAGTGGTCCCCGTCGTGACGACGACCGTGGTGGATTCCGTCGCGATGACCGCCGTGACGACCGTCGTGACAGTGGTGACCGCGGTGGGTTCCGTCGGGACGACCGGCGCGATGACCGTCGTGACAGCGGTGACCGTGGCGGGTTCCGTCGGGACGACAACCGCGGTGGTGGCGGCGGCTTCCGGCGCGACGACCGCAGTGACTTCCGCCGTGATGACCGTCGGGACGACCGCCGCGACGACCGTCGTGAGGGGGACCGTCCGGCCTTCCGTCGCGACGACAGGCGGGACGACCGGCGCGATGACCGTCGTGACGACAGCCGTGGCGGCGGCGGTTTCCGCGCCCGCGACGACCGGGGTCGCGACGACCGCGGACGTGGTGGCCCCCGTCGTGACGACCGGGGTGGCCGCCCCGGTGGCACCGGTGGCTTCCGGGGCCGTGACGACCGTCGGGGCGACGACCGGCGCGGTGGCGGCTTCCGTGGCCGCGACGAGCGCGACCGGGACCGTGAGCCGATCAAGCGGCTGCCGATCCCCGATGACGTCACGGGCGAGGAGATCGACGCGGACGTACGGCAGGAGCTCCAGAGCCTGCCGAAGGGGCTCGCGGAGGACGTCTCCAGGAACCTGGTGATGGTCGCCCGGCTCATCGACGAGGACCCCGAGGGCGCGTACGCGTACTCCAGGATCGCCCTGCGGCTGGCGTCGCGTGTGGCCGCCGTACGCGAGGCGGCCGGGTTCGCCGCGTACGCGAACCAGAAGTACAGCGAGGCGCTCGCCGAGTTCCGGGCGGCGCGCCGCATGACCGGGAACGTGGACCTGTGGCCCGTCATGGCGGACTGTGAGCGTGGCCTGGGCCGGCCCGAGAAGGCGTTGGACATGGCGGGTGCGCCCGAGGTGCACAAGCTGGACAAGGCCGGTCAGGTCGAGATGCGGCTCGTGGCGGCCGGCGCCCGGCGCGACATGGGGCAGCTCGACGCCGCCATCGTGACGCTCCAGAGCCCGGAGCTCGCCTCGAACTCCGTACAGCCCTGGACGGCCCGACTGCGTTACGCCTACGCCGACGCGCTGCTGGCCGCCGGTCGTGAGGGCGAGGCGCGCGAGTGGTTCGCGAAGGCCGTCGAGTCCGACAAGGACGGCAGCACGGACGCCTCCGACCGGCTCGCCGAGCTGGACGGCGTCGAGTTCGTCGACGCGTTCGTCGAGGACGAGGACGAGGACGACATCGTCGAGGCCGCGGCGGACGCGGACGCGGAGGCCGACGCCGACACCGAGGTCGAGACCGAGGACGACGGTGAGGACGAGGGCGACGGTGAGGACGAGGGTGAGGACGACATCGTCGAGGCCGAGCAGACCAAGCCCGTCGTCGAGGCCGACGACGATGACGATGCTCCGCGCGGCTGACGTACAGCGGTTGTCGTAGGACATGGGCGGCGGGATTCCGGAAGGGATCTCGCCGCCCACGGCGTTTCAGCCCCTGTTTTCGCCGGGGCGGCTCAGAGGGGCAGCGCCCGCAGTACCAGCCCCGAAGCCGGCTTCGGGCCGAACGACGTCGACTTGCGGGGCATCGTGACGCCCTGGCGGGCGAGGTCGCGTACAACCTCCTCGCGGACCGGGTGCATCAGGACGGCCGTACCGCCGTCGCGCTCCGCCTTGTCCACTGTGGCGGCCGTGTCGTGGATGTACGCGATGTGGGCGGGCGAGTCCTCGGGGATGTCCCAGATGTGGGCCAGGAGAGTGGCGTGCAGGACGGTCGCGTCCAGGGTGCGCCAGGCCTCGGGGCGGTCCGCCGGGACCGTACGGGCGAGGAGGTCCGCGGACGGGCGGTCGACCAGGTGGAACGAGCCGTCGCCCGCGAGGAGGAAGGCGTTGCCCTCGGCGGCGGCCGCGGCCAGGGCCTCCAGGGCCTCGGGGAGCGGAACGTCGAGGTGACGGACGCGGAACGAGTCCGTGAGGGCGCTCAGCGCCTCGGGGACCGGCAGATTGTGCAGCAGGCGGTGGATCGCGCGGACCCGGAGCGGGTAGCGCGCGGTGTCCACCAGGAGCACGAGCCCGTAGTCCCACGGGCTGGGTGAGGGGTGCTCGGCGCGCAGCCGCAGGTACGTCGCCCAGCGGTGGTGGCCGTCCGCGATGAGGGCCTGGTGCCGGCCGAGATCCGTCTGGATCTCGGCCAGGTCGGCCGGGTCGGTGATGGCCCACAGACGGTGGCTGAAACCGTCCTCCGTGGTCGTCGAGAGCAGCGGGTCGCCCTCCGCGGTGCGCTCGATGACGGCGGCCGTGCCGACCCGGGAACCGTTGCCGCGGTAGGTCAGCAGAAGCGGTTCGAGGTTGGCCGAGGTGGCGCGCATCAGGGCCGCGCGGTCCGCGATGATGTGCGGCATGACGTCCTCGTGCGGCAGGACGACGCCGGCGGACGGCTCCGACAGGCGCAGGGCGCCGATGATGCCGCGTTGCAGCATGCCGTCGTCGTGCTGCTCGTAGACGTACAGGCCCGGCTCGGGGTCGGCGGCCAGGACGCCTTCGGACACCCAGTCGTGCAGGGTGTCCGCCGCCTGGCGGTTGCGGGCGGTCGGGGTCGTGTCCTGGGGGAGGATCAGCCGGACGATGTTGTGCGGGTCGGCGGACTCGAGGTGGAGCAGACCGTCCGGCCGGACGATGACGTCGTACGGCGGAGATGTCACGGCGGCGAGGCTGCCGACCCGGTCGGGGTCGTAGCGCAGGCCCCGGAACGGGGTCAGTTCGAGGCCGCTGCGCGCCGGGGTTTCCTCCGCGGGACCTGCATAGTTCATTGAGGCATCGTAAGTGTGCCGGCGCTGTGCGGGATGATCGGGGGAAAGAGATCGAACGAGGAGCGATGCGTAATGAGCCAGACCGCCAGGACCCGGCCCGAGGCCAGTGAACAGGCGCTGAGCGAGGCCTACGACACGGCTCTGCTCGACCTGGACGGTGTGGTGTACGCGGGTGGCAACGCGATCGCGCACGCCGTGGCGTCACTGGGCACGGCCCGCTCGGGAGGGCTGCATCTCGCGTATGTCACGAACAACGCGCTGCGTACGCCCGATGCGGTGGCGGAGCATCTGAGTGAGCTCGGTATACCGACGGGCGCCGATGACGTCATCACCTCGGCGCAGGCCGTGGCGCGGCTGATCAGCGAGCAGGTGCCCGCCGGTGCGCGCGTGCTGGTCATCGGCGGCGACGGACTGCGGGTCGCGCTGCGCGAGCGCGGGCTGGAGCCGGTCGAGTCGGCGGACGAGGACCCGGCGGCGGTCGTCCAGGGGTTCGGCGGTCCCGACCTGCCCTGGGGGCGCTTCGCGGAGGCGTCCTACGCCGTCGCGCGCGGGGTGCCGTGGTTCGCGTCCAACACCGACCTGACGATCCCGAGCGCGCGGGGGATCGCGCCCGGGAACGGGGCCGCGGTGGAGGTCGTACGCATCGCCACGGGCGCCGAGCCGCAGGTGGCGGGCAAGCCGCTGCCCCCGATGCACCGCGAGACGATCCTGCGGACCGGGGCGAAGCGGCCGCTGGTGGTCGGCGACCGGCTGGACACGGACATCGAGGGCGCGTTCAACGGCGAGGTGGACTCGCTGCTCGTGCTCACCGGGGTGACGGACGGCGCGCAGCTCCTGGCCGCCCCGCCGCAGCACCGGCCGACGTACGTGGACGCGGATCTGCGCGGGCTGCTCACCGGGCAGCCGGAGGTCGTGGAGGAGGGCGACGGGTTCCGCTGCGGCGGCTGGACGGCGCAGGCCGGGAGCGAGCATCTGGAACTCGCGGGCGACGGTGAGGCGCTCGACGGGCTGCGGGCGCTGTGCGCGGCGGCGTGGACGGCCGCAGGGGACGGGACGTGCGAGCTGGACGGGGGGAAGGCGCTGGCGCGGCTGGGGCTCTGAAGGCCCCGGGGCTCGTCGGTGGTGGGTGTAGTCACCCGGGATCGAAGCGTGAGCGAGGGTAGGCTAACCTAACCAGGTGTTGGTCGACAGTCCCCCCGAACAGTGCGCGGAGACCGCCCCCGCGCCCCCAAGCCGTCAGGCGATACGCGCCGTTGGGCTCCTCGCGTCCCTGGCCCTTCTGGTGCTCGTCGCGTTGGCGAGTATCGCGATCGGTGCGAAAGCGCTGCCGCTGGACCAGGTCTGGCACGGTCTGTTCCACGGCACGGGGACATACTCCGACGTCGTGGTGGACGACCGGATCTCGCGTACCGTCCTCGGGCTGCTCGTCGGCGCCGCGCTCGGGCTGTCGGGTGCCGTCCTCCAGGCGCTCACCCGCAATCCGCTGGCCGACCCCGGACTGCTCGGCATCAACGCGGGCGCGTCCGCCGCGGTCGTCACCGCCATCACCTACTTCGGTGTCACGAGCCTGAGCGGCTATGTCTGGTTCGCCTTCTTCGGCGCGGCCGGGGTCGGTGCGCTGGTCTGGTTCCTGGGCGGCAGCCGCGGCGCCACCCCGGTGCGGCTCGCGCTGGCCGGCACGGCGATCAGCGCCGCGCTCTACGGCTATCTGCAGGCCGTGATGATCATGGATGACGCGGCGCTCGGCAAGATGCGCTTCTGGACGGTCGGTTCGCTGGCCTCGGCCACCGCCTCGACCATCAAGCAGGTGCTGCCCTTCCTCGTGGTCGGCACGGTCGTCGCGCTGGCGCTCGCCCGGCCCCTGAACGCCATGGCCATGGGTGACGACACCGCCCGCGCGCTCGGCGCCAACCTGAACCGCACCCGGGCGCTGTCCATGGCCGCCGCCACCGTGCTGTGCGGCGCCGCGACCGCGGCCTGCGGGCCCATCGTCTTCGTCGGGCTCATGGTCCCGCACGTGGTCCGCTCCTTCACCGGGCCCGACCTGCGCTGGATCCTGCCGTACGCGACCGTGCTGTCGCCGGTTCTGCTCCTCGGCGCCGATGTCGTGGGGCGGATGGTCGCGCGGCCCGCGGAGCTGCAGGTCGGCATCGTCACCGCGGTCCTCGGCGGGCCGGTCTTCATCTATCTCGTACGACGGCGCAGGACGGCGCAGCTGTGACGACCACACGTACCCGAGCCGTGCGGACGCGCGGCGGTCTCTCCGTCCGGCTCGACGTCCGGGCGTTCACCGTCGTCGTACTGCTGCTGGTGGCCGCGCTCGCCGCGAGCGTGGTGCTGATCGGCACCGGCGACTTCCCGATCCCGGCCGCCGACGTCCTCAAGACGCTCGTCGGCAACGGGAGTGCGGGCCAGGAGTTCATCGTCAATGACCTGCGGCTGCCGCGGGTGCTCGTCGGCCTGCTGGTCGGGGCCTCGCTCGGGCTCGGCGGGGCGCTCTTCCAGTCCATCTCCCGCAACCCGCTGGGCAGCCCGGACGTCCTCGGCCTCGGCCAGGGATCGACGGCCGGGGCGCTCATCATGATCGTGCTCTTCTCGGGCAGCGCGAACCAGGTCGCGCTCGGAGCGCTCGTCGGCGGTCTGCTGACCGGGCTCGCCATCTATCTGCTCGCCTGGAAGCGGGGCGTGCACGGATACCGACTGGTCCTGGTCGGTATCGGAGTCTCCGCGATCGTCACGGCGGTCAACGGCTATCTGCTGACCAAGGCGGACATCGTCGACGCCGCCCGTGCGGTCGTCTGGATGACCGGCTCCCTCAACGGCCGTGACTGGGCGCAGGTCTGGCCGCTGCTCGTCCTGTGCGCCGTCCTCGTCCCGCTCGTCCTCGCCAATGCGAGCGGGCTGCGCATGATGGAGATGGGCGACGACGTGTCGTACGCCCTCGGAGTGCGCGTCGAGCGCGTACGACTGCTGCTGATGCTGGCCGCCGTGCTGCTCACCGCCGGTGCCACCGCCGCCGCGGGCCCGGTCGGCTTCGTGGCGCTCACCGCGCCGCAGCTCGCCCGGCGGCTGACCCGCTCGCCGGGGCCGAACCTGGTGCCGTCGATGTGCATGGGCGCGACCCTGCTGATCGTCGCGGACTGGGCCTCGCAGCGGGCCTTCGGCGCCGATCAGCTGCCCGTCGGCGTCGTGACGGGGGTTCTGGGCGGGATCTATCTGCTGTGGCTGCTGGTCACCGAGCGCAAGGCGGGCCGGATATGAGCGCCGCGGCGAACAAGAACACTCAGGCGAACAAGAACACTCGAAGGAGCACTGTGAACCGCCTGTCCGCCGACAACGTCACCCTCGGCTACGACCAGCGCGTCATCGCGGAGAGGCTGTCGGTGGAGATCCCCGACAACTCCTTCACCGTGATCGTCGGCCCGAACGCCTGCGGCAAGTCCACACTGCTGCGCGCCCTGTCGCGGATGCTCAAGCCCTCCGAGGGACGGGTGCTGCTCGACGGGCAGGTCATTCAGTCGATGCCCGCGAAGAAGGTGGCCAGGACGCTCGGGCTGCTGCCGCAGTCGTCGATCGCGCCGGACGGGATCACGGTCGGCGACCTGGTCGGCCGGGGCCGCTATCCGCACCAGGGCCTGCTGCGCCAGTGGTCGACGGAGGACGAACAGGTCGTACAGGAGTCGATGGCCTCGACCGGCGTCGCCGAACTGGCCGATCGCTATGTCGACGAACTGTCCGGCGGCCAGCGTCAGCGTGTGTGGATCGCGATGGCCCTCGCCCAGCAGACCCCGCTGCTGCTGCTCGACGAGCCGACGACCTACCTCGACATCCAGCACCAGATCGACGTGCTCGACCTGTGCGCCGAACTCCACGAGGAGCAGGGGCGCACCCTGGTCGCCGTCCTGCACGACCTCAATCACGCGGCTCGGTACGCCACCCACCTCATCGCCCTGCGCGAGGGCCGGGTCATCGCCGAGGGCGCGCCGAACGACGTCGTCACGGCCGAACTGGTCGAGGAGGTCTTCGGGCTGCGCTGCCAGGTCATCGACGACCCGGAGACGGGGACGCCGCTGGTGGTGCCGGCGGCGCGGAAGGCCCGCGTGAAAGTGGCCGCCGGAGCCGCTAAAGAAGCTTCCTGAGGCGGAACAGGTCGAGCAGGGCCGCCTCCAGCCGCACCCGGCCCGAGCCCCAGGCCTTCGCGAAGTTCAGCTCCCCGTCGACCATGGCGACCAGGTCGTCGCCGGCCATGGCGAGTCTGATCTGGGCTTTCTCGCGGGGTGGCCCTTGGAGGGTGTCGAGCACCTCGATCCGGCCGTCCTTGAGGCGGCCGGCGAAGGTGATGCCGAGGTCGGTGATATGGCAGCTGAGCGAGCGGTCCAGGGCCGCCGCCTCGCGTACCTTCCCGTCGGCGCCCGCCATGTTGTCCGAGAGCTTGTCGAGTGCGCTGCGGCACTCCTCAATCGTGGCCATCGCGGTCGACGGTACCGCAGCGCTTCGGGGTAGCGTCGGGGCATGAACGAGTCAGTGCCGGAGGCCGGGACTCCGCAGGGCCCGATGCCGGAGCCGGAGGTTCCGGTCGAGGTCGAACCCGAACTCGAGTACGACCCCGCCGCCCCGGCCCCGCTGGACGTGGACCGGACCCCTACCGGGAACGCCGAGGTCGATGCCCAGCTCGACCGGCTGGGCGACGCCGACCACCTCGCCACGGACGGACATGTCGAGGTGTACGAGGATGTACACCGGGGGCTGCGCGACGCGCTGACCGCGCTCGACGCCCGCCCGGGACCTCCGGCGCCCCCTACGCCGTACGACCGCAGGAGCTGAACCCAACGTGGCAGGAGTGGCACGCCGCCGTCTCGACGCCGAGCTGGTCCGCCGGAAGCTCGCCCGCTCGCGCGAGCACGCCAGCCAGCTGATCGCCGCCGGCCGGGTGAGCGTCGGCAAGACCCTCGCGACCAAACCCGCCACCCAGGTGGAGACCGCGGCCGCGATCGTGGTCACCCAGGACGACAGCGACCCCGACTACGTCTCGCGCGGCGGACACAAGCTCGCGGGTGCCCTGGCGGTCTTCGTACCCCAGGGGCTGAAGGTCGAGGGGCGGCGGGCGCTGGACGCCGGAGCGTCCACCGGAGGCTTCACCGACGTACTGCTGCGCGCGGGCGCCTCCCATGTCGTCGCCGTCGACGTCGGTTACGGTCAACTCGCCTGGTCTCTGCAGAGCGATGAACGCGTCACCGTCAAGGACCGTACGAACGTACGCGAGTTGACGTTGGAGGCGATCGATGGGGAGCCCGTGGATCTTGTTGTCGGGGATCTGTCCTTCATCCCGCTCGGCCTGGTGCTGCCCGCCCTCGTGCGGTGCGCGGCGCCCGACGCCGATCTGGTGATGATGGTCAAGCCGCAGTTCGAGGTGGGGAAGGAACGGCTGGGGAGTGGTGGAGTCGTACGCAGTCCGGAACTGCGCGCCGAGGCGGTGCGCGGAGTGGCCCGGCGGGCCGCGGAACTGGGTCTCGGGGTGAAGGGCGTGACCGCGAGTCCGCTGCCCGGACCCTCGGGCAATGTCGAGTACTTTCTGTGGCTGCGTGCCGGGGCACCCGAACTCGACCCGGCCGACGTTGACCGTGCAGTGGCGGAGGGGCCGCGTTGACAGAGACCCGAGCTCGTACTGTTTTCCTGCTGGCCCACACCGGGCGGCCGGCCGCGATCCGCAGCGCCGAACTCGTCGTCCAGGGGCTGCTGCGCTCCGGGATCGGGGTGCGCGTGCTGGAGGCGGAGGCGGCCGATCTGCCGCTGCCGCCCGAGGTGGAGCTGGTGAAGGAAGCCACTCCGCAGTGCCTCGACGGATGCGAACTGCTGATCGTGCTCGGCGGTGACGGCACACTGCTTCGCGGCGCCGAGTTCGCCCGCGCCTCCGGCGTGCCGATGCTCGGCGTCAACCTCGGCAGCGTCGGCTTCCTCGCGGAGGCCGAGCGTGACGACCTCGACAAGGTCGTCGACCGGGTGGTGACCAAGGCGTACGAGGTCGAGGAACGCATGACCGTCGACGTCGTCGTCCACCAGAACGGCGACATCGTGCACACCGACTGGGCGCTGAACGAGGCCGCCGTGCAGAAGGTCTCCGCCGAGAAGCTCCTTGAGGTCATCCTGGAGATCGACGGGCGGCCGGTCACCGGCTTCGGCTGCGACGGCATCGTCTGCGCGACCCCGACCGGGTCCACGGCGTACGCCTTCTCCGCCGGCGGACCCGTCGTCTGGCCCGAGGTCGAGGCGCTGCTCATGGTGCCGATCAGCGCGCACGCGCTGTTCGCCAAGCCGATGGTGACCTCGCCGAACTCGGTGCTCGCGGTGGAGGTGCTGCCGCACATTCCGCCGGGGGTGCTGTGGTGCGACGGGCGGCGGACGGTGGAGCTGCCGCCGGGGGCGCGGGTGGAGGTACGGCGGGGGGCCGTGCCGGTGCGGCTGGCCCGGCTGCACCACGCCTCGTTCACCGACCGGCTGGTGGCCAAGTTCGCGTTGCCGGTCTCCGGGTGGCGCGGGGCGCCGCACTGACGCTCCCGTCAGGTCCACTCCCGTGGGTGACAAGGCACCGTTTGTAGGTGCTTGTCACCTGCGGGTTCGCGGCTGCGGGGCGGGGGCCGTCGCACATCCGTGGCTGGACCTCGTAAGGTCGTGTCCGTGTTGGAGGAGATGCGGATACGGTCGCTCGGAGTCATCGACGACGCGGTCGTCGAGCTGTCGCCAGGCTTCACCGCCGTGACCGGTGAGACCGGTGCGGGCAAGACGATGGTGGTCACCAGCCTCGGGCTGCTGCTCGGCGGGCGCGCGGACCCCGCCCTCGTACGGATCGGCGCCAAGAACGCCGTCGTGGAGGGCCGGATCACCGTACCCACGGGCGGTACGGCGATCGTACGGGCCGAGGAGGCGGGCGCCGAGCTCGACGACGGCGCGCTGCTGATCAGCCGTACCGTTTCGGCCGAGGGGCGCTCACGGGCGCACCTGGGCGGCCGCTCCGTCCCGGTGGGCGTGCTCGCCGAGCTGGCCGACGAGCTGGTGGCCGTGCACGGGCAGACCGACCAGCAGGGGCTGCTCAAACTGTCCCGGCAGCGGCAGGCGCTCGACCGGTACGCCGGGGACGCGGTCGCCGTGCCGCTCGCCAAGTACGCGGGGGCCTACCGGCGGCTGCGGGCCATCTCGGCCGAGCTGGACGAGATCACCACACGCGCGCGTGAGCGGGCCCAGGAAGCCGACCTGCTGCGCTTCGGACTCGACGAGATCGCGGCGGTCGAACCGCGCGCGGGCGAGGACGCGGAACTGTCGGCGGAGGCGGAGCGGCTCGGGCACGCGGAGGCACTCGCGTCCGCCGCCACGGCCGCCCACGCCGCGCTCGCGGGCAACCCCGAGGACCCCGAGGGCATCGACGCGGCGACGCTCGTCGCGGGCGCGCACCGGGCCCTGGAGGCCGTACGGTCGCACGACGCCGCGCTCGCCGGGCTGTCCGGGCGGATCGGGGAGATCAACATCCTGCTGCGCGACGTGGCGGGGGAGCTGGCCGGGTACGCCGACGACCTCGACGCCGACCCCTTGCGGCTCGCGGCCGTGGAGGAGCGCCGGGCCGCGCTCACCCAGCTGACCCGGAAGTACGGCGAGGACATCGACGCCGTACTCGCGTGGGCCGAGCAGGGCGCCGCGCGGCTCCTCGAACTCGATGGCGACGACGAGCGGATCGACGAGCTGACCGGCGAGCGGGACGCACTGCGCGCCGAACTGGGCGGGCTTGCGCAGGCGCTGACGGACGCCAGGACCGAGGCCGCCGAACGGTTCGCCGCCGCCGTGACCGCCGAGCTGGCCTCGCTCGCCATGCCGCACGCGCGCGTGTCGTTCGAGATCCGGCAGACCGACGACCCCGAGGGGGTGGAGCTCGGCGGGCGCACCGTCGCGTACGGGCCCGCGGGTGTGGACGAGGTCGAGCTGCTGCTCGCCCCGCATCCCGGGGCGCCGCCGCGGCCCATCGCCAAGGGGGCCTCCGGTGGTGAGCTCTCACGCGTGATGCTCGCGGTGGAGGTCGTCTTCGCGGGGACCGACCCTGTGCCGACGTATCTCTTCGACGAGGTCGACGCCGGTGTGGGTGGCAAGGCCGCGGTCGAGATCGGGCGGCGGTTGGCCAAGCTCGCGAAGAGTGCGCAGGTCGTCGTGGTGACTCATCTGCCGCAGGTCGCCGCGTTCGCCGACCGGCAGCTGCTGGTCGAGAAGACCAACGACGGGTCTGTGACGCGCTCCGGGGTGAAGGTGCTCGAGGGGGAGGAGCGGATTCGGGAGCTGTCCCGGATGCTGGCGGGGCAGGAGGACTCGGAGACGGCCCGGGCGCATGCGGAGGAATTGTTGGCTACGGCTCGGGGTGACGTGTAGTTCCGTCCGCGGGCGGAGGGCCGGCTCCTGCGTCGCTTCGCGACGGGCGCCTCGACCGCTCCGCGGGCCCCTGGACAGGCCTGCGAGGCGAGGCCCGACCGTTGGGGTGAGGGTTGGGCAACCCGTCGCGAAGACACGCGACTTATCACTCTTGTGGGTGACAGGTGTCGTCGAGTTGGGCGCTACGCCGCGAGGCTTGCTCCGATGACGGTCCCGGAACACCCGTGCGGCCTGGCATCCTTGGCGTAGTACGCGGAGCACGACGTGCGGTACACCCCCCTCTGCCCTTCTTTCTGTATGTTCTCCGTGCCCGTCCGACGCCGAACCAGGAGCCCCGGCCACGTGAGCCACGTGAGCAGCCACTCACCGCACGGTCAGTCGCCGCTGCGCACCGTGCAGGTGCTCGGCGGCGGAAGCGCGGGCAGCAGCGCGCATGTGCGGTCGCTGGCCTCGGGGCTCGTCGCCCGGGGCGTGCGGGTCACCGTGTGCGCACCCGCCGAGGCCGACCTCGCGTACAAATTCAGTGGCGTGGGCGCCCAGCACGTTCCCGTGCCGCGCAGCAGCGATCCGACCGCCGTGGCCGCGCTGCGGGCGGCCTGCGCGGACGCCGACCTCGTGCACGCGCACGGGCTGCACGCCGCGCTGCGGGCCGCGCTCGCGCTCAGCGGGCGGCGCATCCCGCTCGTCGTCACCTGGCACACCCGTTCGCACGCGGAGGGGGCGCGGGCACATCTGCTGCGGCTGCTGGAGCGACGGGTCGCCAGGGCCGCGGCGGTGGTGCTGGGCTCCTCGTCCGACCTCGTGGACCGCGCTCGCAGGCGCGGGGCGCGGGATGCCCGGCTTGCTGCCGTCGCGTTTCCGACGCCACGCAAGGCCGTCGAGTACGGGGACCCCGACCGGCTCCGCCACAAGGCGCGGGCCGAACTCGGCGCCACCGACCGCCCGTTGCTCATGGCCGTCGGCTCCCTCCACCGGCACCGCGGATACGACACCCTGCTGGACGCCTCGCGCGCGTGGCGCTCGCTCGACCCCGTGCCGCTCCTGGTGATCGCCGGAGAGGGGCCCCTGCGGGCGGCCCTCCAGCGGCGGATCGAGGACGAGGAGCTGCCGGTTCGGCTCGTCGGGCGCCGCGACGACGTCTCCGAGCTGCTCCTGGCCTCCGATCTCGCGGTGCTGCCGAGCGGTTGGGAGTCCCGTTCCGTGCTCGCCCAGGAGGCCCTGCACGCGCGCGTGCCGCTCGTCGCGACCGCCGTCGACGGCATCCCCGAACTGGTCGGCGACGCGGCCGAACTCGTCCCGTGCGCGGACGCCGACGCGCTCGCCGAGGCCGTCGTACGGCTGCTCGGGGACGACGATCGCCGGGAGTTGCTCAAGGAGCGGGGGGTGCGGCAGGCCACGACCTGGCCGACCGAGGACGAGACCGTGGCCCAAGTGCTCAGCGTCTACGACGAGTTGACCCAGACGAGGCCCTTCGCCTAGGCCCTGTCCGGTGACTCAGGGCACGTGCCGTCGTGCTCGCAGTGCCAGGCTCAACGCCAGTACCGTCTGCGGGTCGTCCAGGTCCGTGCCCAGCAACTCCCCGATCCGGGCGAGGCGGTTGTAGAGGGTCTGCCGGTTCAGGTGCAGTTCGCGGGCCGTCTCCGCCTTGCGGCCCGCGTGCGCCAGGTACGTCTCCAGGGTGGGCAGCAGCGGCGGCTTGGAGCGGAGGTCGTGGTCGCGGAGGGGGCCGATGGCGCGGTCCACGAAGGCCGCCAGGTCCGGATGGTCGCGCAGCCGCCACAGGAGCAGGTCGGTGTCGAGGCGGCGGGCGTCGTACCAGGGGCGGTCCGTCAGGCCCTGTGCGGCCGTCGCCGTCTCCGCCGCGTGCCGCAGGCCCGCCGAGGCCGCCGCCCAGCCGCCCGCGACCCCGACCACCACCACGGGCGGTTGCGCCCCCGGCCGCTGCATGCCCGCGCGCTCCACACCCGCCCTGAGCGCTGCCGCGACCCGGTCGGCGACCGCGGCGCGCTCGGACTCCGAACGCAGGCCCAGCAGCAGGGGGACGCGGCCCTCCACCGGGCGTACGCCCAAAAGGACCGGCACTCCCACCGAGGCCAGCTCCTCCGCGACCGCGCGCGCCAGGACGGCCCAGCCGCCGCCGGGGGAGGGGCCGTCGGCGAGCCGCATCACGACCGGCAGGAGCGGGCTGTTGCCGGGCTTGAAGCCGAGCACGCGGGCCTGTGCGGGGGCGTCCTCGGCGGCGATACGGCCCTCCGCGAGGTCGGTGAGGAAGTCGCCGCGTCCGCGTGCCGCGAGCTCCTCCTCCTGGCGGGCCTGCATGAGGACGACGGCCAGGATGCCCGCGGCCCGCTCCGCCGCGATCCGGTGCACGGGGGCGACCGGGGCGCTGACGGGAAGGAGGACCAGCCGGGCGCGTACCGAACCGGTGCCGGGGCCGCCGCCCGGCACGTCCACGAGGGTCGTCCCGGCGGGCGGCTCCTCCTTGTGCTGGCCGCGCAGCCCCTCCCACACCTGGAGCGGATCGGCGCCGGCGGAGCCCGCCCCCGCGGCGTACAGGAGCTGTCCGTCCGCGGTCTCCAGGAAGACGGGGTTGCCGCTGAAGTCCGCGAGGATGCCGAGGACCTGGGGTATGCCCCCGCCGCCGAGGAGGGCCTCGGTACAGCGCCGGTGTACTTCCTCGGCCCGCTGCAGCAGTGCGTAGTGGCCGTTGACGATCTCGGTGTGGATCTCCTCCGTGACCGCCACGAAGGGCACCTCGCGGTGCAGCTGGACCAGCGGGAGGCCGGCGGAGCGGGCCGTCTCCACGAGGGCCGAGGGCAGCCGGGTGAAGCGCGGGCCGAGCTCCACGACGAGCGCCGCGATACCGCGCTCCGCGAGGGTGCGGACGAACGCGCGCTGGTCGGCGGGGCGGGTGCCGAGGCCGTAGCCCGTGGTCAGGAGCAGTTCGCCGCCCTTGAGGAGCGAGGCGATGTTCGGGACCTCGCCCGCGTGCACCCAGCGCACGGTGCGGCCCAGCCGGTCGGCGCCTGCGAGGATCTCCGGCAGCCCGCTGCGCAGCCCGGGCAGCTCCAGCGCCCGCTGCACGGTGATTCCGGCGCCCTGGGTGTCGTATCGACTGTCCACATGGCTGTCCAAACGGCTGTCCATGCAGCGGACGCTACCCGGGGAGGCCTCCCGGAGGCATGTCCGAGGCCGAGCCGCTCGCTACAGGGGCGGGATGTTGTGGTTGAAGCGGAAGACATTGTCCGGGTCGTACGCGGCCTTCACCGCGGCCAGCCGTCGGAAGTTCCCGGCGCCGAGGCCGCCCACCACGCGGTCCGCGCCCTCGTCGCCGATGAGGTTGAGGCAGACCGCGCCGGTGCTCCACGGCCGGACGGCGGCGCGCACGTCCTCGACCCACTGGACGCAGCGCTCGTCGTCGGCCGGGTCCTCCCACATCCCGAAGGGGTGCACGGTCCACTTGGCGTCCCGGAACGGGACCGGGAAGCGGTCCGGGCCGGAGGCGATCGCGCCGCCCTGCGGGAACAGCGAGTGCCGGGTGGCCGTGGGCACGGGCATGGCGTTGCCCAGCTCGCAGAAGACGTCCACGGCCTCGTCGGGCAGGCCGGTCAGGGACTCCGCGGAACAGTGGTTCCTCAGGCCCGGGGGGCTGTCGAGGATGCGCTGGAAGGCGGCGTAGGGGAGGGGCGTGAGCATCTCGGCCTCGTGAGGCAGCGCCAGCAGCGGCCGGGCGAGTTTGCGGAGGTCCTGCTTGGCTCCCGCGTACGTCAGGAGCGCGTCGACCAGCTGTGTGCGGATGATGCCGCCGCCCGTCTCCGGCGGGGCGGCCTCGATGATCTCGCGGTAGGTGCGGACCACGTCCGGGCCGGTCTCCGGGCGGTACGTCAGCAGGGCGATCGAGAAATCCGGCAGCGGGTGCAGTCTCAGGGTCAGCGCGGTGGCGACGCCGAAGTTGCCACCACCGCCGTGCAGGGCCCAGAAGAGTTCCGGGTTCTCGTGATCGGTGGCCTGGATCTGCGAGCCGTCGGACGTGACCAGTTCTACGCCGAGCAGGTTGTCGACGGCGAGGCCGAAAGTGCGGTCGAGCCAGCCGGTGCCGCCGCCGAGGGCGAAGCCGGCGACGCCGGTGGTGGAGTTCCGGGCGCCGGTGGTGGCCAGGCCGTGGGGCCGGGTGGCGTGGTCGAGGTGGCTCATCAGGGCGCCGCCCTCGACCCGTACCGTCCGGGAGCCGGGGTCGACGGTCACCGTGCGCATCCGGCGCAGGTCGATGACCAGGCCGTTGTCGTTGAGCGACATCCCGGCCGGGCTGTGGCCGCCGGCTCGGATCGCGATGTGGAGGTCCAGGTCCCGGGCGAAGCGGACGCAATGGACTACGTCCGCCTTGGTCTCGCACTGGGCGATCACCGCGGGGTAGCGGTCGATGCGGGTGTTGAAGAGCTTGCGGGCGTTGTCGTAGCCGGGCTCTTCTGGCCTGAAAGCATCGCCGGTCAGGTCCGCGCGTAGGGCGGCGAGGCGGGTGTGGGCCTTTGAGAAGGGGGACATCGCAGTTGCCCCCTTTTTCAGGAGGGGACGGGACTGCTTTTCAGCCTAGGGGCTTGTGTGAGGCTGCGGGCGGGTGGGGCCGTCCCCGAAAGGGATATGAAAGTGGCGGCCCCGCTCCCGAAAGGGGAGCGTGGGCCGCCGTCCCGCTCGTGTCAGCCGCCGTACGCCCCGCTTGCCGTCAGCCGCAGGGCCGTGTCGATCAGGGGCACGTGGCTGAAGGCCTGGGGGAAGTTGCCCACCTGGCGCTGGAGGCGGGGGTCCCATTCCTCGGCCAGGAGGCCCAGGTCGTTGCGGAGGGCCAGGAGCCTTTCGAAGAGCTTGCGGGCCTCGTCGACGCGGCCGATCATCGCCAGGTCGTCCGCCATCCAGAAGGAGCAGGCCAGGAAGGCCCCCTCGTCGCCCTCCAGGCCGTCCACGCCCGCGTCCTCGCCGGTGGTCGGGTAGCGCAGGATGAAGCCGTCCGGGGTGGACAGCTCGCGCTGGATCGCCTCGATGGTGCCGATCACGCGCTTGTCGTCCGGGGGGAGGAAGCCCATCTGCGGGATGAGGAGCAGCGAGGCGTCCAGTTCCTTGGAGCCGTACGACTGCGTGAAGGTGTTGCGCTCCTTGTCGTAGCCCTTCTCGCACACGTCCCGGTGGATGTCGTCGCGCAGTTCGCGCCACTTCTCCAGCGGGCCGTCCGCGTCACCGGACTCGATGAGCTTGATCGTGCGGTCGACGGCGACCCAGGCCATCACCTTGGAGTGCACGAAGTGGCGGCGCGGGCCGCGGACCTCCCAGATGCCTTCGTCCGGCTGGTCCCAGTGGTCCTCCAGGTAGCGGATCAGCTTCAGCTGGAGGAGCGAGGCGTAGTCGTTGCGGGACAGGCCCGTCATGTGGGCCAGGTGCAGGGCTTCGGTGACCTCGCCGTAGACGTCCAGCTGAAGCTGGTGCGCGGCGCCGTTGCCGACCCGTACGGGGCCCGAGTTCTCGTATCCGGGCAGCCAGTCGAGCTCCGCCTCGCCCAACTCCCGCTCGCCCGCGATGCCGTACATGATCTGCAGGTTCTCGGGGTCGCCGGCCACCGCGCGCAGCAGCCATTCGCGCCAGGCGCGGGCCTCCTCGCGGTAGCCGGTGCGCAGGAGGGAGGAGAGGGTGATCGCGGCGTCGCGCAGCCAGGTGTAGCGGTAGTCCCAGTTGCGTACGCCGCCGATCTCCTCCGGGAGGGAGGTGGTGGGCGCGGCGACGATGCCGCCCGTGGGGGCGTACGTCAGGGCCTTGAGGGTGATCAGGGAGCGGACGACGGCCTCGCGGTAGGGGCCGTGGTACGTGCACTGATCGACCCAGTCGCGCCAGAAGTCCTCGGTGGCCTCCAGGGCCAGCTCCGGCTCGGGCAGCGCGGGGGGTTTCTTGTGTGAGGGTTCCCACGAGATGGTGAACGCGATCCGGTCACCGGGTGCCACCGTGAAGTCCGCGTACGTGGTCAGCGCCTTGCCGTAGGTCTCGCAGGCGGTGTCGAACCACACCGAGTCGGGTCCGGCGACGGCGACCGTGCGTCCCTCGTGCTTGTGCACCCACGGCACTACACGGCCGTACGAGAAACGCATCCGCAGCGCGGAGCGCATCGGGACCCGGCCCGTGACGCCTTCCACGATCCGGATCAGCTGGGGCGCGCCGTCGCGCGGAGGCATGAAATCGGTCACCCGGACCGTGCCGCGTGGGGTGTCCCACTCGGATTCCAGGATCAGCGAGTCGCCGCGGTACGAGCGGCGCGCCGCCGTCGGCGGTTCGGCGTCGGCCGCGTGGGCGGGCCCGAGCCGCCAGAATCCGTGTTCCTCCGTGCCGAGCAGTCCCGCGAAGATGGCATGGGAGTCGAAGCGGGGCAGGCACAGCCAGTCCACTGTGCCGTCCCGGCAGACCAGTGCTGCGGTCTGCATGTCTCCGATGAGTGCGTAGTCCTCGATGCGCCCGGCCACGTGCATCTCCAGTCGAACGGCCACGTCGCCCCCGAGGGGCGGTCGCTCTGCGGTCAGGGAACAGGAACGTTAAAACGTTAGAAGATTGAACGTTAGAACGTTGGTAAAGCGTCGTTGCGGAACGTCAATTATCGGTGCGATTGTCGTTGCGAAACGAACTGACGAGCTCTCGTGGTTCCGGGATACGGGCGGGGATGGTGCCGTGTGCCGGCCGGACTCGGCAGCGAGTGTCCGAGCAGGATACGACGCACGTGGGTGATCCGCGTGCCGCTCCAGGCAACCCGACTGGTCCGATCGAGTGAGCGCTGTGTGTGGTCTGTGCCGATGTGTGCGCGGAGCGTGGCCGGAAGCGGCCTCCCCGGGTCGCTGATACCCTGGTAGCCCGTGGACCGGTGGGCAAGAAACCCCCGAACCGCAGCGACGGCACCTCCGGAAATCTTCGGACATCACGCCGGTACGCACCCCAGACCGCGACCACGGGAGCCCCCTCTTGGCCATGCCGCCCAAATCCACGACGACCAAGCACATCTTCGTCACCGGGGGTGTCGCCTCCTCCCTCGGTAAGGGCCTGACCGCCTCCAGCCTGGGTGCGCTGCTCAAGGCGCGGGGCCTGCGGGTCACCATGCAGAAGCTCGACCCCTACCTGAACGTCGACCCGGGCACCATGAACCCGTTCCAGCACGGCGAGGTGTTCGTCACCAACGACGGCGCCGAGACCGACCTGGACATCGGACACTACGAGCGCTTCCTCGACGTTGACTTGGACGGCTCCGCCAATGTCACTACAGGGCAGGTGTACTCGACGGTCATCGCCAAGGAGCGGCGCGGCGAGTACCTGGGCGACACCGTGCAGGTCATCCCGCACATCACCAACGAGATCAAGCACCGCATCCGGCGTATGGCGACCGACGACGTCGACGTCGTCATCACGGAGGTCGGCGGCACGGTCGGCGACATCGAGTCGCTGCCCTTCCTGGAGACCGTCCGCCAGGTCCGGCACGAGGTCGGCCGGGACAACGTGTTCGTGGTCCACATCTCGCTGCTGCCGTACATCGGTCCCTCCGGCGAACTGAAGACCAAGCCGACCCAGCACTCGGTCGCGGCTCTCAGGAACATCGGTATCCAGCCGGACGCGATCGTGCTGCGCGCCGACCGCGAGGTGCCCACCGCCATCAAGCGCAAGATCTCGCTGATGTGCGACGTCGACGAGGCGGCCGTGGTCGCTGCCATCGACGCCAAGTCGATCTACGACATCCCGAAGGTGCTGCACACCGAGGGCCTGGACGCCTATGTCGTGCGCAAGCTGGACCTGCCCTTCCGCGACGTGGACTGGACGACCTGGGACGACCTGCTCGACCGCGTCCACAACCCGCTCCACGAGATCAACCTCGCGCTCGTCGGCAAGTACATCGACCTGCCCGACGCCTACCTCTCGGTCACCGAGGCGCTGCGCGCCGGCGGCTTCGCCAACAAGGCCCGCGTGAAGATCAAGTGGGTCACCTCGGACGACTGCAAGACCCCGGCGGGCGCCGCGAAGCAGCTCGGCGACGTCGACGCGATCTGTATCCCCGGTGGCTTCGGCGACCGTGGCGTGTCGGGCAAGGTCGGTGCGATCCAGTACGCCCGCGAGAACAAGATCCCGCTGCTCGGCCTCTGTCTCGGCCTGCAGTGCATCGTGATCGAGGCCGCGCGCAACCTGGCCGGCATCCCGGACGCCAACTCCACCGAGTTCGACTCCGCCACCGCGCACCCGGTCATCTCCACCATGGCCGAGCAGCTCGACATCGTGGCGGGCGAGGGCGACATGGGCGGAACGATGCGCCTGGGCATGTATCCGGCCAAGCTCGCCGAGGGCTCCATCGCGCGCGAGGTGTACGACGGCAAGGAGTACGTCGAGGAGCGTCACCGCCACCGCTACGAGGTGAACAACGCCTACCGCGGCGAACTGGAGAAGAAGGCCGGTCTGCAGTTCTCCGGCACCTCCCCGGACGGCAAGCTCGTGGAGTACGTGGAGTACCCGCGCGAGGTGCACCCCTACCTGGTCGCGACCCAGGCGCACCCCGAGCTGCGCTCCCGCCCGACCCGCCCGCACCCGCTCTTCGCAGGCCTGGTCAAGGCCGCCGTCGAGCGCAAGACGGGCAAGTAGCACAAGGGCTGTACGGTGGCCGGGGTACGCGTCTTTTGGGACGCGTGCCCCGGTTTTCGTTCGGTGCGTAGGAGGAGCAGGGCGACATGACGATCAAGGACACCCCCGAGGAGTGGGAAGTCAGGGCCACCGCGACTCCCTTCGTCGGCAACAAGACGTCCGTCCGCACCGACGACGTGGTCATGCCGGACGGCTCGGTCGCCCGCCGCGACTACCAGGTCCACCCCGGCTCCGTGGCCGTCCTCGCCCTCGACGACCAGGATCGCGCGGTGGTGCTGCGCCAGTACCGGCACCCCGTGCGCCACAAGCTGTGGGAGATCCCGGCCGGCCTCCTCGACGTCCCCGGTGAGAATCCGCTGCACGCCGCCCAGCGCGAGCTGTACGAGGAGGCGCACGTCAAGGCCGAGAACTGGCGTGTGCTCACCGACGTCTACACCACCCCGGGCGGCTGCTCCGAGGCCGTGCGGATCTTCCTCGCCCGCGAACTCTCCGAGGCCGAGGGTGAGCGCTTCGAGGTCGAGGACGAAGAGGCCGACATGGAGCTGGCCCGGGTCCCCGTCGGCGAACTCGTGCGCGGGGTGCTCGCCGGAGACCTGCACAACAACTGTCTCGTCGTGGGTGTCCTCTCCCTGATCGCCGCCCGCAGCGGCGACGGACTCGACGCGCTGCGCCCGGCCGAGGCGCCCTGGCCGGCCCGCCCCTTCGAGTCCTGACGCGCCCTGGACGCCGCTCTCCCACCCTGGACGCTCTCCTCTTCCACCCTGGACTCTCCTCTCCCACGATCCGACAGCATCAGTCCTACGATCGGCTGATCCGATCGGGGGACGTCTCCGCCGTGCTCCGCCCGGATCGTCGCAGAGCGTGAACTAGGCTCTGGAAACGCCCGAACCGGAGTCCCGGCGGGCTTGCGCGCGCAGTGGGACGGGAGTGTGGCCCGTGGCGGATCAGGCGGTGGACACAGACGGCACGAAAGTGTCGTCGGCGGGGCGGCGCCCGGCTGCCGGGTCCGCTCCTACGGAGGGTCAGTTCCTGGGCCGCACACGAGAGTTGAAGGAACTCAGGGTCGACATCGAGCGCGCGGGCCTGGACACCCTCGCGGGCCGCAAGGCACCCCGCGCGCGCGTGCTGCTCATCGCCGGCAGGCCCGGCTCGGGCCGCACCGCGCTCGCCGAGGAGCTCGTACGGCAGGTTGCGGGGAGTTACCCGGACGGGGTGCTGCGCGCCCGGCTCGCCGAACCCGACGGCACCCCCGTGCCCACCGAGCGCACCGCGCGGGAGCTGCTGAGGGCCCTGGAGCTGCCCGCGCCGGCGGGGGCAGCCTCCGACGACCTGAGCGAGGCGGTGCGCGAGGCCCTCGCCACCCGCCGCGTTCTGCTGCTGCTCGACGACGCGGCCGACGCCGAGCAGGTCGACGCGCTGCTCCCGGACACCCCCGAGTGCCTGGTCGTGGCGGTCTCCGGCGGACCACTGACCGGCATCGCGGACGTCCGCCCCTGCACCCTGGGCGGCCTGGACACCAAGTCCGCGCTCGAACTGCTCGACCGCTTCACCGGCTCGGTGCGCATCACCGTCGACCCGCTCGCCGCCGAGGGACTGGTCGAGGAGTGCGCCGGTCAGCCCGCCGCCCTGCGCCTCGCGGGAGGCTGGCTCGCCGCCCGCCCCACCTCGGCCGTCGCCGACCTCGCCAAGCAACTGCGCACCGAGGGCGACGAGAGCACCCCGCTCGGCCGGGTCTTCCACCTCGTCTACACCGCGCTGTCCGCCACCGCCGCGCGGATACTGCGTCTGCTCTCGCTCGCCCCGGCCGGCCTCATCGACCCGCACACCGCGTCCGCGCTGGCCGGCTGCTCGGTGGACACCGCGCGGTCCGCGCTGGACGACTTCGTCGGCTTCGGCCTCGTACGGCCCGTCGAGTCGCGGCTGCCGCAGTACGAGGTGCCCGGCTGCCTGCTGCCGCTGCTGCGCTCCCTGGCCGAGACCCAGGACCGCCCGGCCGAGCTGCAGCTGGCCCGCGCCCGGATGCTGGAGCGGACCGTACGGCTGCTGGCGTCCTGCCGCGCCATCACCGAGACCGACAACGCGCCCGCACGCGAGAAGCTCGCCGCGCTGCCCCGCGAACTGCGCTTTCCGACCCCCAGGGCGGCCGAGGACTGGCTGCGCATCCGGCAGCCCGCGCTGCTGGCCGCGGCCCGGCTCGCGGTCGCGGACGGGGAGCTGGACACCCTGGCCAGGAGACTGATGGCCGCGCTGGTGCGGGCGATGGTCGCCCACTTCGGCACCCGGGCCGCGGCGTCCGAGCTGTACGGCATCCACCGCCTCGTCCTCGATGTCGCCGAGCGCCAGGGCCAGCCCCGCGAGAAGGCCGCCGCCCTGCTGAACCTCGCCGACCTGGACGCGCAGACCGGCCGTACGGCCGACGCCCTGGCCCGCTACCGGGCCGCCCTGGACGCCGGACGCGAGGCGAACGACCCGTATGCGACCGGCCGCGCGATGGAATCCGTAGGCGGCGCCCACCAGGAGCTCGGGGACCACGACCGGGCCGCCGACTGGTACGGCAGGGCGCTCGCCCAGCGCCTGGCGCGGGACGAGCGGGTGGACGCCGCCCGGCTGTACGGCCGTATCGCCACCGCGCACACCTACGCGGGCCGCTACGGCGAGGCGCTGCGCAACTGGCGCGCCGCCGTCACCGGACACCGCAGGAACGGCGATGTGCCCGCCCAGGCGCGGGCGTTGAGCGAGCTGGCGCGCGTCCAGGAGTACGCCGGGCGGCCCGAGGAGTCGCTGCGCACCTGCCACGAGGCGGTCGAGTGGGCACGCCGCGCCGAGGACCACCGGCTGCAGGCCGCACTGCAGCTCCGGCTGGCCGACACCCTGGACCGGCTCGGCGACCCCGCCGCGGCGCGACTGCACCGCAAGGCCGCCGAGCGCATGCTGGGTGATGAGCTTCCGGAGAGCGCGACGGCCAAGGAGGACACAGAAGACACGGAACAAGGTGCTAACGCCTGCGAAATCCGTAGTACATCCGTCGAAGATTGATGCATTGAAAGGCTAGACAGAGAGAACTCCTTCATTAGACTGGCTCCGCCGCGTTCTTCCGTGGTGTCTCCCGGTGCGCCCCCTTGCATCCGGGTATGACATGCATTGCCCCGGCTTGCATCGCCCCGGCCGTGCATAGCCCAAGAACCCTCTGAGTCAAGGACCGTGATCGACGTGAAGGTCGGCATCCCCCGCGAGGTCAAGAACAACGAGTTCCGGGTGGCCATCACCCCCGCCGGTGTGCACGAGCTGGTGCGCAACGGCCACCAGGTCGTCGTCGAGCGGAACGCCGGTGTCGGCTCCTCGATCACGGACGACGAGTACGTTTCTGCCGGTGCGCAGATCCTGGAGACCGCCGACGAGGTCTGGGCCGTCGCCGACCTGCTGCTGAAGGTCAAGGAGCCCATCGCGGAGGAGTACCACCGCCTCCGCAAGGACCAGACCCTCTTCACCTACCTGCACCTGGCCGCGTCCAAGGAGTGCACGGACGCGCTCCTGGAGTCCGGCACCACGGCGATCGCGTACGAGACGGTCGAGCTGCCGAGCCGCGCGCTGCCGCTGCTCGCCCCGATGTCCGAGGTCGCGGGCCGCCTCGCCCCCCAGGTCGGCGCCTACCACCTGATGGCCGCCAACGGCGGCCGCGGTGTGCTGCCCGGCGGTGTCCCCGGTGTGCTGCCCGCCAAGGCGGTCGTCATCGGCGGCGGTGTCTCCGGCTGGAACGCCGCGCAGATCGCCATCGGCATGGGCTTCCAGGTGACCCTGCTCGACCGTGACATCAACAAGCTCAAGGAGGCGGACAAGATCTTCGGCACGAAGATCCAGACCGTCGTCTCCAACGCCTTCGAGCTCGAGAAGGCCTGCCTCGAGGCCGACCTCGTCATCGGTGCGGTCCTCATCCCCGGCGCCAAGGCCCCGAAGCTCGTCACCAACGAGCTGGTCTCCCGGATGAAGGCGGGAAGTGTTCTTGTCGACATCGCGATCGACCAGGGCGGCTGCTTCGAGGACTCCCGCCCGACCACGCACGCCGAGCCGACCTTCCCGGTCCACAACTCGGTCTTCTACTGCGTCGCCAACATGCCCGGCGCCGTGCCCAACACCTCCACGTACGCGCTGACCAACGCCACGCTGCCGTACATCGTGGAACTGGCCAACCGCGGCTGGGTCGAGGCGCTGCGCCGCGACCCCGCGCTGGCCAAGGGCCTCAACACGCACGACGGCAAGGTCGTGTACCGGGAGGTCGCGGAGGCGCACGGCCTGGAGCACGTCGAGCTGGAGTCCCTGCTCGGCTGAGACGCCGAAGGGTGACCGGACGAGTGGCCGGCTGACCCATCAATCAGCAAAAGGCGATACATCAATACAGGTCGTCAACGTCCCGTACCCGGCCGGACCTTGCCCAGCGAGGTCCGGCCGGGTGTGTGTCGGGTCACTTTGCGACACTCGTTCAACTCGCCGCGAACGTAACCCTTCAACCGATTCGCACACCCGTGAAACCTGCTGTGCGACGGCCTTACGCCCTTGACAGAGGGGTGTTCGGTTGCCGACACATCGGGTCGGGTCCGGCGGATTGTGTTGCTGCGGACCGGTGACACGCCATAGAGTCGCCAATCGTCGGCATGGTGCCACGCTGACCTATCTAGAAGTTTCCTGGTCACCAAGGAGGTAAGACGACTTGTGAATGAGTCGACATTTACTCCCGGGGGTGGTCAACCAGGAATGCCGGCGCGGGGCCAGGGCCCCACGGGGCTCGAGGCTGTCGGCTCCGTCGCTGTCCGAACCTTCGCAGCGCAAAAGAGTCCCCGGATGACTCAGACAGCACACCAGAGCATGGATGGCCATCACGTGAACGCCATGGCCGGCAACGGAAGTGGCGGGAACCACACCCACTTCGCCGACTACGACGAACTGCCCGAGGGGCACTTCTACGACCCCGACGCCGAGTACGAGCCCGATCCGGAGTACGCGGCCACGCTCGCGCCCGACGCGGCCCGTCAGCGCCGTGAGCGCGTCGGACCGACCGGACGCCCGCTGCCCTACTTCCCGATCCCGGGTCCGCTGACCAGCCACGGCCCCGCGACGATCATCGCGATGTGCAACCAGAAGGGCGGCGTCGGCAAGACGACGTCGACCATCAACCTGGGCGCCGCGCTCGCGGAGTACGGACGCCGGGTCCTGCTCGTCGACTTCGACCCGCAGGGCGCGCTCTCCGTGGGCCTCGGCGTCAACCCCATGGAGCTCGACCTCACCGTCTACAACCTGCTCATGGAGCGGGGCATGGCGGCCGACGAGGTGCTCCTGAAAACGGCGGTCCCGAACATGGACCTGCTGCCCAGCAACATCGACCTGTCCGCCGCCGAGGTGCAGTTGGTGTCCGAGGTCGCGCGCGAGTCCACGCTTCAGCGCGCGCTGAAGCCCCTGATGGCCGACTACGACTACATCGTGATCGACTGTCAGCCCTCGCTCGGCCTGCTCACCGTCAACGCCCTCACGGCGGCCCACAAGGTGATCGTGCCGCTCGAGTGCGAGTTCTTCGCCCTGCGCGGTGTCGCGTTGCTCACCGAGACCATCGAGAAGGTCCAGGAGCGGCTCAACCCCGAGCTGGAGCTCGACGGCATCCTCGCCACGATGTACGACTCCCGCACGGTGCACAGCCGTGAGGTGCTCGCGCGCGTGGTCGAGGCGTTCGACGATCACGTCTACCACACGGTGATCGGCCGGACCGTCCGCTTCCCGGAGACCACGGTCGCCGGTGAGCCGATCACCACGTACGCCTCCAACTCCGTCGGTGCCGCCGCCTATCGCCAGCTCGCCAGGGAGGTGCTCGCCCGGTGTCACGCCGAGTGAGTCTGCCGGGGGCCGACGAACTGTTCCGTACCACCGGGGGCATGGCGCTCCAGTCATCCACCCCCACCCGCCGGACCAACGGCGAGGCCCGGGTACCGGCTCCGGCCGGTGAGAGCGACCCGGCCGCCGTAGCGGAGGACGCGCCGCAGTCGGTGCCCGTGCAGGGTGGTGACGGCGAGGGCGACGAACACGTCGCGGCGGACGCCGAGGCGGACGCGGGAGAGTCCCGCAGCCGGGGTACGGCCCCGGAGCGCTCGGCGCGGCGCCAGGCGACGCAGGAGGGCGCCGGCGGGCAGCCCGCCCGCGGCAGCAAGCGCTCCCGCGCCGCGAACCGGCGGCCCAGCGGGCGGGAGCGGCACGACGAGAAGATCACGGTGTACGTGTCCGCCGAGGAGCTCATGGACCTCGAGCACGCCCGGCTGGTGCTCCGCGGGGAGCACGGGCTCGCGGTCGACCGCGGCCGGATCGTCCGCGAGGCGGTCGCCGTCGTACTCGCCGATCTTGAATCCCGCGGGGACGCGAGCATCCTCGTTCGACGGCTTCGCGGGCGGTAGCGGTAGCCTGCGACGGCTATGACCTCGAACGACACCTCTGTCCCCGCCGGCTCCGGCGGCCGTCGCCGTGTCCTGGGCCGGGGCCCCGGCGCGACGCCGGTCCCGACGGAGGGGCGGGACGGGCGGCCCGAGGAGCGCGTCGAGTCGGCCGAGGGGGCGCCGGTCGAAGGGCGGGCCGAGTCGGCCGAGGGGCCGCCGGTCGAAGGGCGGGCCGAGTCGGCCGAGGAGCCCGTCGAGGCCGCCGAGGAGACGGCGCCCGAGCTTCCTGCGCACGAGAGCGCCGAGCCTCCGGCGGAGACGGCGCCCGAGTCTCCGGCGCAGGCCGAGGCCCCCGCGGGGCCGGAGCGTCTGCCCCGTTCGGACGGTGCTGCCGAGTCCGCGGCTTCCGACGAGGTCGCTGACGGTGTCTTCAAGGTGCGGCTTGCGAACTTCGAGGGGCCGTTCGACCTGCTGCTTCAGTTGATCTCGAAGCACAAGCTCGATGTCACCGAAGTGGCGCTGTCCAAGGTCACCGACGAGTTCATGGCACACATCAGGGCGATGGGGCCCGACTGGGACCTCGACCAGACGACCGAGTTCCTGGTCGTCGCGGCGACGCTGCTCGACCTGAAGGCCGCCCGGCTGCTCCCGGCCGCCGAGGTCGAGGACGAGGCGGATCTGGCGCTGCTGGAGGCGCGGGACCTGCTGTTCGCGCGGCTGCTCCAGTACCGCGCCTACAAGCAGATCGCGGACATCTTCAACGCCCGGCTGGAGGAAGAGGCCCGCCGCTACCCCCGTACCGTCGGGCTCGAAGCCCACCACGCCGAGCTGCTGCCCGAGGTGGTCATCAGCATCGGGGCGGAAGGATTCGCCAGGCTCGCCGTGAAGGCGATGCAGCCCAAGCCCAAGCCGCAGGTGTACGTCGACCACATCCACGCCCCGCTGGTGAGCGTGCAGGAGCAGGCCGGGATCGTGGTGGCGCGGCTGCGGGAGCTCGGGGAGGCCAGTTTCCGCGCCCTCGTCGAGGACACCGAGGACACCCTCACCGTCGTGGCCCGGTTCCTGGCCCTGCTGGAGCTCTACCGGGAGAAGGCCGTCGCCCTCGACCAGGAGGAGGCCCTCGGGGAGCTCATGGTGCGCTGGACGGGCGGGGACGGCGGCGACCAGCCGAGGGTGACGGACGAGTTCGACCGCCCGGCGGAGGCGGCCAAGGACGACGACCGGGCCAAGGACGACCGGGCCAAGGACGACAAGATCAAGGACGGCGCCAAGGAGGAGAAGACGTGAGCCGGGAGACCACCGACATCGCAGGCCTGCGTACCGTCGCCGACCTCGACCTGAAGCCCGCCCTGGAGGCCGTCCTCATGGTCGTGGACGAGCCCGCGACCGAGGAGCACCTCGCGAAGATCCTGGAGCGGCCCAAACGGCAGATCAAGGACGCGCTGCGGGAGCTGGCCGACGAGTACACCGTCCAGGGCCGCGGTTTCGAGCTGCGACTGATCGCGGGCGGCTGGCGCTTCTACACCCGGCCCGAGTACGCGGCGGCCGTCGAACGCTTCGTCCTCGACGGGCAGCAGGCCCGGCTGACCCAGGCGGCCCTTGAGACCCTGGCGGTCGTCGCCTACCGCCAGCCGGTGAGCCGATCCCGGGTCTCTGCGGTCCGCGGAGTGAACTGCGACGGTGTGATGCGCACCCTGTTGCAGCGCGGTCTGGTCGAGGAGGCGGGCACGGAACCCGAAACAGGTGCGATCCTGTACGTGACGACGAACTACTTCCTGGAGCGAATGGGCCTGCGCGGTCTGGACGAGCTCCCGGAGCTCGCGCCCTTCCTCCCCGAGGCGGACGCGATCGAGGCCGAGACGCTGGAAGGGGTCCCGTCGTTCGATCCGGATGCACCGGATGCAGATGCAGACGACACGACGACGACGGAACTTTGATGCGAAGCAGTGGCAGTGGCAGTGGCAGGAACAGCGGGCGCGGCAACCCGCGCGGGACCGGTGGAGGCGGTAATTCCCGCGGGACCGGGGGAGGCGGCAACCCTCGCGGTACCGGTGGAGGTGGCAACCCCCGTGGGACCGGTGGGAGCGGCAACCCCCGGGGCACCGGTGGGGGCGGCTCCCAGCCGAGGAGCGCGGGAGGGCGCGACGACAAGCCGAAGCGCGCCGGCAAGCCCCGCCCCGAGGAGCGCCGCTACGACGTAGGCCCCGCCGCGTCCCACGAAGGCCCGAAGTCCGGGCGCGGCAACGCGGCCCGCGGCGGCGCCAAGGGCGGCCCCAAGCAGGGCCAGCAGCGCGGCGGCCGTACGGAGCCCTCGCGTTCCCGCGAGTACGAGACGCGGGCCGAGGAGCGCAACCGGGACCGGTACGCGGGCAAGCCTGACGTCAAGCTGCCCAAGACCTTCCCGGGCGCCGAGGAAGAGGGCGAGCGACTGCAGAAGGTGCTCGCGCGTGCGGGCTACGGCTCCCGGCGCTCCTGCGAGGAGCTGATCGAGCAGGCCAGGGTCGAGGTCAACGGCGAGATCGTCCTGGAGCAGGGTCTGCGCGTCGACCCGGAGCACGACGAGATCAAGGTCGACGGGCTGACCGTGGCCACGCAGTCGTACCAGTTCTTCTCGCTGAACAAGCCCGCCGGTGTGGTCTCGACCATGGAGGACACGGAGGGCCGGCAGTGCCTCGGTGACTACGTGACGAACCGCGAGACGCGGCTCTTCCACGTCGGGCGGCTCGACACCGAGACCGAGGGCGTCATCCTGCTCACCAACCACGGCGAGCTGGCGCACCGGCTGACCCACCCCAAGTACGGCGTGAAGAAGGTCTACCTCGCGCACATCGTGGGTCCGATCCCGCGCGACCTGGGCAAGCGGCTCAAGGACGGCATCCAGCTGGAGGACGGGTACGCCAAGGCGGACCACTTCCGGGTCGTCGAGCAGACCGGCAAGAACTACCTCGTCGAGGTGACCCTGCACGAGGGCCGCAAGCACATCGTGCGCCGCATGCTCGCGGAGGCCGGCTTCCCGGTCGACAAGCTCGTGCGTGTGGCCTTCGGCCCGATCACCCTGGGCGACCAGAAGTCGGGCTGGCTGCGCCGCCTGTCGAACACCGAGGTCGGGATGCTCATGCAGGAGGTCGATCTCTAGGCCCGCCTGACGGCTCTGGAGGGCGCTGTGCGCCCTCCGCCCGCCTTCACCGCCCTCGGGGAGCACGGCGGGCTCCGACACGCTCCAGGGGCCGCTGAGGGCTTCTGCCACGGGATATGCCGAGAACACGGATGTGCCGAGAACCGCGCCCTAGGTCTTGTAGGGCGCGGTTCGGCTTTTTATAGTCGTACTGACTATTACTCGTTGCCGGTCGTTACCGGCTACGACTCGTGCGGAACCGGGGGCGGGTGACTTGCGCGCAAGGGGAGGTCTCGCCCCCGAGGGCTACGACAAGTACGCCTTCGAACCCTTCGCCGTCACCGTCGACCTCGCCGTCCTGACCGTCCGCGCGGGCGAGCTCGAGGTGCTGCTCGTCGAACGGGGACAGGAACCGTACGCAGGCCGCTGGGCACTGCCCGGCGGCTTCGTGCTGCCGAAGGAGTCCGCGGAGACGGCCGCCCGGCGTGAACTCGCCGAGGAGACCGGCATCCCGGACCTCTCCTGCCTCCATCTGGAACAGTTGCGGACCTACAGCGAACCCGACCGCGACCCGAGGATGCGGGTCGTCTCCGTCGCGTTCGCCGCGCTGCTCCCCGACCCTCCCGAGCCGCACGGCGGCGGGGACGCGGCGCAGGCCCGGTGGGTGCCGTACGGCTCGGTCGGCCCGCTCGCCTTCGACCACGACCGCATCCTCGCCGACGCCCACGAACGCGTCGGCGCCAAGCTCGAGTACACCTGTCTGGCCACGTCCTTCTGCCCGCCCGAGTTCACCCTCGGTGAGCTGCAGCGGGTCTACGAGACGGTGTGGGGCGCCGTCCTCGACCGGCCCAACTTCCGGCGCAAGGTCCTCGCCACGCCCGGGTTCGTCGAACCGGTCCCGGGAGCCGCACGCCTCACCGGAGGCCGCGGCAAACCCGCCGCGCTCTACCGCGCGGGCGGCGCCACCGCCCTGCAGCCACCCCTGCTGCGTCCCCCTTCGGAAGGACGGCCCTCATGACCACCACCCCGACGCTCGCGAAGCACGCCGCCACCGGATCCCTGCTCGGCCTCGCCCTCGGCGACGCGCTGGGCTTCCCGACCGAGTTCAACGACGTCCCCTCGATCCTGGCCAAGTTCGGTCCCTGGCGGGAGATGAAGCTGCCGCGGCCCGCGATCGTCACGGACGACACGCAGATGACGCTGGCGCTGGGGCGGGGACTGCGTACGGCGATGGACCGCGGCCTGCTCACACCGCTGCGGATGGAACGGCCGGTGCGCGAGGAGTTCGTGGACTGGTACCAGTCGCCCGACAACAACCGCGCGCCCGGTCGCACCTGCCTCGTGGCCTGCAACCTCCTGAAGACCGAGGGCCGGCCCTGGCAGGAGGCCAGCCAGATCGGCTCCAAGGGGTGCGGGGCCAACATGCGGGTGGCGCCGGTCGGGCTCGTACGGGGGCTCAGCGACGAACAGCGCTCGGGCGCCGCGCAGTTGCAGGCCGCGCTCACCCACGGCCATCCCACCGCGCTCGCCGCCTCGGACCTCACCGCCCACGCCGTGTGGCTCCTCGCCGGAGGCGCCGAGCCGACCGAACTGATCGGCCTCCTGCGCTCGTACGCCCAGGAGAACCGCGGCCGCTACCTCTCCCGCTGGCTCGGCGACCTGTGGACCCGCAGCCAGGACCCCACACCGGAGCACTTCATCGGACGCGGCTGGGACGAGTGCCTCGAGGTACTCGACCGCCTTCAGGACGCCGCGCGCACCGCCTCGCCCGAGAGCGACCCGTGCCTGGCCACCGGCGCGGGCTGGATAGCCGAGGAGGCGCTCGCCACCGGACTGCTCTGCTTCCTGCAGTTCGTCGACGAGCCCGTCACCGCGCTCCGCCGCGCGGCCTGCACCTCCGGCGACTCCGACTCCATCGCCTGCCTGACGGGCGCGTTCGCCGGCGCCCACCACGGCTCCGACGCCTGGCCGACGGAGTGGGCCGACCGTATCGAGTACCAGAGCGACCTCATGTCGCTGGGGGCGCTCTGGGATGCATGAGAGACGGCTCCGGGATGCATGAGAGACGGCTCCGGGATGCTTGAGATACGGCTCTGAGATGCTTGAGCGATGATCGACGACGTCCTGGACATCGACCTCGCGGCCGTGGTGGCCGAGCAGCCCGACCCGGTGCTGTTCGCCACCGTCTCCGGGGCGCACCTGTACGGCTTCCCCTCGCGCGACTCGGGCGTCGACCTCAGGGGCGTGCACCTGCTGTCGGCGGCCGAACTGGTCGGCCTGCGCGAGCCGGACGAGACCCGGTCGCGGATGTGGGACCGGGACGGCGTCGAGATGGACCTCGTCACCCACGACCTGCGCAAGTTCGTACGGCTGATGCTGCGGCGCAACGGCTATGTGCTGGAGCAGCTGCTCTCGCCACTGGTCGTGCACACCGGCGAGGCGCACCGCGAGCTGGTCTCGCTCGCCCCCGGAGTCCTCACCTCCCACCACGCCCACCACTACCGGGGCTTCGCGGCGACCCAGTGGCGGCTGTTCGAGAAGACCGGTGAACTCAAGCCGCTGCTCTACACGTTCCGGGTGCTGCTCACCGGTATCCATCTGATGCGCAGCGGCGAGGTACAGGCCGATCTGCGCACGCTGGTCGCGGAGGTCGGGGAGGCTCCCGTGTATCTGCCCGACCTGATCGCGGCGAAGGCGGAGCGGGAGCACGGGGACGCGGACGCCGACCACGCGCGCGTGGCGGCCGACGTGGAGCGGCTGCACGGCGTGCTGGACGTGGCGCAGGACGCCTCAGCGCTGCCGGACGCTCCGTCCGCGTACGACGCCCTGCACGCTTTCGTCGTCCGGGTCCGGCTGGAGGGTCCGGGGAGCTTCGCAGTCCGCGCGGAGGGCTGAGGCGCGGCGGGTGCGCAGGAGGAAGTCCTCGACGCGGGCGTGGTCCGGTTCGGCGGGCAGCGGGCTGTGGGCGGCCGCGTCGTCCGCCTCGGTCGCCAGCCGGGTCATCCAGGCCTCGACCTCGGGCCACGGGACCTCGCCACGCTTCACCGCGAGCAGCGCCTCGCGCCGGAGGCCGACGTCTATCGTCAGTGCGCCGGTGCGCAGCAGGTCGCGGGAGCTCATGAGGAGGCGCAGGAGGTGCATGGCGTGCTTCCAGCGCGGGGCGCCGTGCTGCCGGACGTCGGCGTCCAGCTTCTTGCGCTGGCCCAGCGCGTAGCGGGCGAAGGTGTCGTGCGCCCGGCGGGAGAGGAACGCGTCGCGCAGGGCGAGCAGTTCGCGACCCGTGTCGTCGACGTGCTCGACGAGCGGGGAGTGCAGGCACTCCAGGATGTTCGGGTTGGCGCGCAGCGCGAGGGTGCAGAAGCGCTCCAGTTCCCAGCTGAACTGTTCCTCGGCCGGCCCCTCGACGTGCGTCGGAGGCTTCTCGAAGCGCCAGAAGAGCGGGGTCGGCGCGAGGAACACACCCCGGCGGTCCGTGTCGCTGCCGTCCGTGGCCAGCCCGAAGGCGCGCGAGCCCATCACGCAGGCGTAGATCGTGTGGTCGCGCACCAGGGACACCGGGCCATCGGAATGCATGCCCCGGAGCGTACGTGCCCGCTCACGCCAGGAAGATCGATTTTCCCTTCACCGTGATCTTCTTCGCGGGCAGGGGACGCGGCGCCGGGCCGTGGACCACCGAGGCGTCGGTGATGCGGTACTTGCTGCCGTGGCAGGGGCAGTCGATGGTGCCGTCGGCGACCTTGTTCACCGTGCAGCCCTGATGGGTGCAGATCGCCGAGAAGGCCTTGAACTCGCCCTTCTTCGGCTGGGTGACCACGACCTTCTGATCCTTGAAGACCTTGCCCCCGCCGACCGGGATGTCACTCGTCTCGGCGAGTTCCTTGCCGGCTGAGGGCTTGGAGGAGGCGATCGGGGAGGTGGTCGCGGTCGGGGGGGATACCGACGAGCTGTTGCTGTCGCCGTACTTGCTGCATCCCGCGAGCAGGAAGGCCGCGCCCGTTCCGAGCACCGTGCGCCGCGCCGGGGGGTTCGTCATGTCGTCACTCCGAACGTACGGAAGAACCAGAGAGCCGACGTCAGCCAGATGGCCGTGAGGACGACGAAGACGAGTCCTCCGACCACGGGCAGTAGCCAGCCGGGCAGTCGCTCCGAGCGGAGCATGAGCATTTTGGCACTAAATGCACCGAAGAAGAAGCAACCCAGGAGCGAATGCCACATCACTCGCGGTTCGTACGTCTGATAGCCCAACGCGTACAGGCAGTGCACCGCGACCGGCACCGCCACCAGGAACGCGACCCGCCCCGACCAGCGGTGCAGCGTCGGCGCCCAGCTCGGCCCGGGCAGCTTCCCGTAGACCATGAACGCCGAGACCAGCTGGACCAGCGCGAAGGCGAAGGCCGTCGTCGCCAGCCACGACTTCACCGCGCCCGTGCTGCTGAACCCCGCGAGGTTGAAGGCGGTCCCCGCCGGGTGGTGCGACTTGCCGTAGGCGCCGAGGCCGACCGCGACCGCCGCGGCGACCAGGGCGGGGACGAGATAGCGGGCCGCGCCCGGGCGGCGGTGGGCGGGCGGGGGAGAGGGGAAGCCCTGGGTGGCGGCGTTCGGATCCACGGTCATATCGGTTCCCGATCAGGAAAGGGCCAGGAAAGGGTTCACGAACGGGTCTTGGAGTGGCGGGTCGTGGAGTGACGCGTCTTGGAGTGACGGGTCATGGAGAGACGGGCGAGGCGGTGAGTGTCTGTCCGTCGACCGTCACGGTGCCGGTCTCCGGGTCGATCGTCGGCGCCGCCGCGGGCTTGCCGTCACGGTCGAGGATGCCGACCTGCTTGCCGCCGGGCAGCACGATCCAGCCGCCGTCGAGCTTGGCGCCGCGCACCGTGGCGGTCGCCCGGTAGAGCCCGGACGGCTTGACCGCCTTGTCGGCGGTGAACGCGTAGCGCTGCCCGCCGAGGTCGACGGTGCCGCGGATGCTTCTGCCGTCCTTGAGCGTGCCGTTCAGTTCGGCGCCGTGCTTGCCGGTGAGCTTCATGGTGCCGTCGTCCTTGACGTCGCCCTTCAGCCACGACTCCTTGCTCCGGCCGTCGCAGAAGTACGCGATCGCCTTGCCGCCCCGCAGGGAGACGGCGACCGCGGAGGAGTTGTCGTCGGTGCGGCCCGCGTAGTCGGCGTTCGGCGGCGCGCTCTTCGAAGGGGGCGGGGGGCTCGACGGCGGCGACGTACTCGTGGGCGGCGGGCTCGCCTGTGGCGTGGCGCTGGGTGAGGCCTCTTGGTACGACGAGGACGCGTTCTTCGTCCCCGTCGTCGCGTTGAGCGTCAGCATGAACACGGCGAGCAGGAGCCCCGCCAGAAGGGTGAGCAGCGGTCCTGGGCGTTTCATACGGGCCATGCGGGCCTCCCCCGAGGCGAGTCTCCTGCCATGAGAGCGGACCCGTGCCCCGGCGTCCAGAGGCGCACGGGTGTGTTCTCACTACAAGTGGCGGAATAGGGCGATTCAGGTGACATTGGCGGAGACCTGGGCCGGGCGGTGACCTGCCCCCCGGTCGCACCCCCGAAAGACACTCCCCGAAACTCACTCTCGAAAGGCGTGACCATGGCGGGTAACGATCTCGGCGGCCTGCTCGGCGGTCTTCTCGGCGGAGGCGGCCAGGCCGGAACCAGCGGTTCCGGCGGTTCCGGCGGTTCCGGCGCGGGCAACATCCTCGGCGCGCTGCTCGGCGCCCTGGGCGGCGGCGGTGGCCAGGCGGCCGGCGGCAATCCCCTGGGTGGCCTGCTGGACATGCTCACCAAGTCCGGCCTGATCGACCAGGCCCAGTCGTGGATCGGCACGGGCGAGAACAAGCCCGTCAGCGGTGAGCAGATCGCCCAGGCCCTGCCAGACAGCACCCTGCAGGAGGTCGCCGCACAGGCCGGCGTCAGCCCTCAGGAGGCCGCGGACCAGATCGCCCAGCACCTGCCCCAGGCGGTCGACAAACTGACTCCGAGCGGGGAGCTGCCGCAGCCGGGCACCTCCCTGGAGGACCTCATCAAGCAGCAGTCGCTCTGAGTCGCTCCGAGACGTGCTCCTTTTCGTGCGCGGCGGCCGTCTCGTCAGGCGGGCGCCGCGCACTCGCGCGTTGCGGCCTGACTACGCTGGTGTGTCAAGACGAGACACGACGAGACACGACGACATACGACGAGATACGACCAGTGCGTAGCTCGGCTCAGCGAGGAGTGACACCGTGGCGGTACGAGCGGTCCGGGGCGCCGTCCAACTGGAACGGGACGAGGCCGGCCACATGGACGAGCAGGTCAGCGAGCTGCTCACCGCCGTCCTGGAGCGGAACGGTCTCACCACCGACGACCTCATCAGCATCTGGTTCACCGCGACGCCCGATCTGCACAGCGACTTCCCGGCCGCCGCCGCCCGCAAGCTCGGCATCGTCGACGTGCCGCTGATCTGCGCGCAGGAGCTGGACATCGAGGGCGCGATGCCCCGGGTCGTACGGGTCCTCGCGCACATCGAGTCCGACAAGCCCCGCGCCGACATCGCGCACGTCTACCTGGGCGCCGCGGGCGCGCTGCGCAAGGACATCGCCCAGTGAGAACCGCGCTCGTCATCGGAACCGGGCTGATCGGTACGTCGGCGGCCCTCGCGCTCTCCCAGCGGGGCGTCGTCGTCCACCTCACCGACCACGACCCGCAGCAGGCCCGTACGGCGGCCGCGCTCGGCGCCGGCACCGACGAGGCGCCCGGCGGGCCCGTGGACCTCGCGATCGTGGCGGCCCCGCCGGCGCACGTGGCGGCGACGCTCGCGGACGCCATGCGGCGTGGGGTCGCGCGCGGCTACCTCGACGTGGCGAGCGTCAAGGGCGGACCGCGCCGAGAGCTGGAGGCGCTCGGCCTCGACCTCTCCGCGTACATCGGTTCGCACCCCATGTCGGGCCGCGAGAAGTCGGGCCCGCTGGCCGCGACGGGCGACCTCTTCGAAGGCCGCCCCTGGGTCCTCACCCCCACCCGGGACACGGACACCGAGGTTCTGAACCTCGCCCTCGAGCTGGTGTCGCACTGCCGCGCCGTCCCGGTCGTCATGGACGCCGACGCCCACGACCGCGCGGTCGCGCTCGTCTCCCACATGCCGCACCTGGTGTCCAGCATGGTCGCCGCGCGCCTGGAGAACGCGGAGGAGGCGGCGGTACGGCTGTGCGGGCAGGGCATCCGTGACGTGACCCGGATCGCGGCCTCCGACCCCCGGATGTGGATCGACATCCTCTCCGCGAACCCGGGCCCGGTCGCCGACCTCCTCGCGGACGTCTCCGCCGACCTCGACGAGACCGTCCAGGCCCTGCGCGCCCTCCAGTCCTCCGACGACGCCAAGCGGCGCGAGGGCGTGAGCGGCATCGAGGACGTCCTGCGCCGCGGCAACGCGGGCCAGGTCCGCGTCCCCGGCAAGCACGGTGCCGCGCCGCTGACGTACGAGACGGTGGCCGTCCTCATCGACGACCAGCCCGGCCAGCTGGCCCGCATCTTCGCCGACGCGGGGGCCGCCGGAGTCAACATCGAGGACGTACGCATCGAGCACGCGACCGGACAGCAGGCCGGCCTCGTCCAGCTGATGGTGGAGCCGAAGGCGGCACCGGTACTGAGCACGGCGCTGCGGGAGCGGGGCTGGGCGCTGCGGCAGTAGGGCCGTCGTTCGACCCCGCTGCGACAGTTGCGGCAGTAGGGCCGTCGTCCGGGGCGGGTGGCCTGTGTGGTGGGTCGTGGTGCGGCGGCGGGTGATCGGCCCCGGGAAGGGCCAGTAATGCGGGGTCCGGGAAGCCAGTAACCTTGTGCGGGGCGCGATCGTGCCCCGCACAGACCTCCACCCCGCACCAGGAAGGTGTTCCCACCGTGGAAAACGGCGCCGCCCGGCCCGCCCCGGCAGTGATTGTCGCCATCGACGGCCCCTCCGGCACGGGCAAGTCGAGCACCTCCAAGGCCGTGGCCGCGCAGCTGGGCCTCAGCTACCTGGACACGGGCGCGCAGTACCGGGCGATCACCTGGTGGATGGTGGCCAACGGCATCGACATCACGGACCCGACCGCGATCGCCGCCGTGGCCGGGAAGCCGGAGATCATCTCCGGGACCGACCCGTCCGCGCCGGCCATCACGGTCGACGGGACCGACGTCGCGGGCCCGATCCGCACCCAGGAGGTCACCTCCAAGGTCAGCGCGGTCAGCGCGGTGCCCGAGGTGCGCACCCGGATCACCGAGCTGCAGCGTTCGATCGCGTCCGCCGCCGAGCTGGGGATAGTCGTCGAGGGACGCGACATCGGCACCACCGTGCTGCCGGACGCCGATCTGAAGATCTTCCTCACCGCCTCCCCGGAGGCGCGTGCCTCCCGCCGCAGCGGTGAGCTGAAGGGCGCGGACGTCAACAGCACCCGCGAGGCCCTGCTCAAGCGGGACGCCGCCGACTCCAGCCGTAAGACCTCCCCCCTCGCCAAGGCGGACGACGCGGTCGAGGTGGACACCTCCGACCTCACGCTCCAGCAGGTCATCGAGTGCGTCGTCACCCTCGTCGAGGAGAAGCGAGCCGCCAAGTGACCGCACCCTCCGAGAGAGGCGCCGAGGTAGGGCGCCGTATCGGCGTCGGCCTGATGTACGGGCTGTGGAAGCCGCGCGTGCTCGGCGCCTGGAAGGTCCCCGCGACCGGCCCGGCGATCCTGGCCGTGAACCACTCGCACGCCATCGACGGCCCGATGGTCATGGGCGTGGCGCCCCGCCCCACCCACTTCCTGATCAAGAAGGAAGCCTTCATCGGCCCGCTCGACCCCTTCCTCCTCGCCATCGGCCAGGTGAAGGTGGACCGTGCGACCACCGACCGCACCGCCATCACCGACGCCCTCGGCGTCCTGTCGTCCGGTGGCGTGCTCGGGATCTTCCCGGAGGGCACCCGCGGTGAGGGCGACTTCGCCTCGCTGCGTGCCGGGCTCGCGTACTTCGCGGTGCGCTCCGGCGCGCCGATCGTCCCGGTGGCGGTCCTGGGAAGTTCCGAGAAGAGCAGCCGGTTGACGAAGGCGCTGCCCCCGCTGCGCAGCCGGGTCGACGTCGTCTTCGGAGACCCCTTCGAGGCGGGCGACGGCAGCGGACGGCGTACCCGCAAGGCACTGGACGAGGCGACCGCACGCATCCAGAAGCAGCTGAGCGCCCACCTGGACCACGCCAGGCGTCTGACCGGACGCCCGGAAAACGCCGGGCGCCCCACCGGGCACTAGGCGACACTTGAGTAGTGGATCACCCGATATGCGGGCGGTCCACCGATCACCACGATGAACGACGAGGTACGGACTTCATGAACGACCACATCCAGCCCGACGGCTCGGCCGGCCCGGCCGAGCACGAGCACGGGGCGCTTGGCGATGCCGAGTACGCGGAGTTCATGGAGCTCGCCGCGGAAGAGGGCTTCGACATCGAGGACGTCGAGGGCGCGATCGACGAGGCGGGCCACGGCCCGCTGCCCGTCCTCGCCGTCGTCGGCCGGCCCAATGTCGGCAAGTCGACCCTGGTGAACCGGATCATCGGCCGCCGCGAGGCGGTCGTCGAGGACAAGCCCGGCGTCACCCGCGACCGCGTCACCTACGAGGCCGAGTGGGCGGGCCGCCGCTTCAAGCTCGTCGACACCGGCGGCTGGGAGCAGGACGTCCTCGGCATCGACGCGTCCGTCGCCGCGCAGGCCGAGTACGCGATCGAGGCCGCCGACGCGGTCGTCTTCGTCGTCGACGCCAAGGTCGGCGCGACCGACACCGACGAGGCGGTCGTCCGCCTTCTCCGCAAGGCCGGCAAGCCTGTCGTCCTGTGCGCCAACAAGGTCGACGGCATGAGCGGCGAGTCCGACGCCTCGTACCTCTGGGCCCTCGGTCTCGGCGAGCCGCACCCGGTCTCCGCGCTGCACGGCCGCGGCACCGGCGACATGCTGGACGCCGTCCTGGAGGCCCTGCCCGAGGCCCCGGCGCAGACCTTCGGCACCGCGGTGGGCGGTCCCCGCCGCATCGCCCTCATCGGCCGCCCGAACGTCGGCAAGTCCTCCCTGCTGAACAAGGTGGCGAACGAGGACCGCGTGGTCGTCAACGAGGTCGCGGGCACCACCCGTGACCCGGTCGACGAGCTCATCGAACTCGGCGGCGTCACCTGGAAGTTCGTCGACACGGCGGGCATCCGCAAGCGCGTCCACCTCCAGCAGGGCGCGGACTACTACGCCTCGCTGCGTACGGCCGCCGCCGTCGAGAAGGCCGAGGTCGCGGTCATCCTGATCGACGCGTCCGAGACCATCTCCGTACAGGACCAGCGCATCGTGACAATGGCCGTCGAGGCGGGCCGCGCGATCGTCCTCGCCTTCAACAAGTGGGACACCCTCGACGAGGAGCGCCGCTACTACCTGGAGCGGGAGATCGAGACCGAGCTCCTCCAGGTGGCGTGGGCGCCCCGGGTGAACGTCTCGGCGCGCACCGGACGGCACATGGAGAAGCTCGTCCCCGCGATCGAGGCGGCCCTGGACGGCTGGGAGACCCGTGTCCCGACCGGCCGTCTGAACGCCTTCCTCGGCGAGCTCGTCGCCGCCCACCCGCACCCGGTCCGCGGCGGCAAGCAGCCCCGCATCCTCTTCGGTACGCAGGCCGGCACCAAGCCCCCGCGGTTCGTGCTCTTCGCCTCCGGCTTCATCGAGCACGGCTACCGGCGCTTCATCGAGCGCCGACTGCGGGAGGAGTTCGGCTTCGAGGGGACGCCGATCCACATCTCCGTACGGGTGCGCGAGAAGCGCGGCGCCAAGAAGAAGTGACGTAGCGACAGGTGAGGGGGGGGGGCCCAGGGGGGCGCCCCCCACCGCGTGAAACCGTTAAGGGGAAAGACCCCCCCCCGGGGGGATATAAAAAAAGAAGCTGCCCCCGGA
>NZ_JBHVST010000101.1:0-40768 GCF_042885015.1 Streptomyces sp. NPDC058086
GTCGAGCTGTTCGGTCTGGCCCGCGAGCTCAACATCGACGCCGAGGGCATCGACATGGGCCCGTCCCCCACGGACGCCGCCCTCGCCGCGGACCTGGTACTGCCGATCGAGGAGCTGGAGCTCACCGTCCGGTCGTACAACTGCCTCAAGCGTGAGGGCGTCCACTCCGTGGGTGAGCTCGTCGCCCGCTCCGAGGCCGACCTCCTCGACATTCGCAACTTCGGTGCGAAGTCCATCGACGAGGTCAAGGCGAAGCTGGCCGGCATGGGCCTGGGCCTCAAGGACAGCCCGCCCGGATTCGACCCGACCGCCGCTGCCCTCGGCGCGGACGACAACGGGGACGCGGGTTTCGTGGAGACCGAGCAGTACTGAACGCTGCGCTACGGCCGGGGCACGGCGGAGCCGGTGAAGAGGAGACGGCATAGCAGACGACCACACCCCTATTCCCCCGAGTGGGGTGTTTGGCAGGCGTGCCGCGACGAACCCGAATCACAGCCCCTATAGCGGGGTCCTGGCTGTGGCTATCTGACCAGGTAGAAGTCTTTCCGGGCCGCGTCGCGTTGCCGGTACCGGGCCAACCGGGCGGTCAGAATCGTGAGGACGCCACAAAAATCGGCAGGCCCCTATCGGGACACGCCCCGCCAGCCCGGCACCGACAACGCACCATCCCCGACCAACCGCCGTCAAGAACGGACGGCGTATGCCTGCTGAGTGACTCGTTGTCAGTGGTGGCTGGCACGATCTCGGTCATGAGCGACGAGTCTTTCAACTGGCAGGACTTCCTCGGCCGTTGGCAGGAGGAGTGGGTTCCCCGCGCCGAGCACGAGGAGGACGGGGACGGCGGTCCGGGTCCCGTCAGGCTGGGCAGGCCAGGGGCGGACGAGGCCGCGATCACCACGGTCGAGAAGCGGCTGGGGCAGCGACTGCCGCCCTCCTACCGCCAGTTCCTGGCCGCGAGCGACGGATGGCGTGTGGAGCAGACGGCCGGGGTCTATCAGCTCGGTGGGATCGCGGACATCGACTGGTCCCGGGATCCGTACGGGTTGACCGAGGTGTACGAAGAGAATCTGGGCGACGACCCGCGCGAGCAGGAAGTCCTGCTCGCCGGCATGTGGCAGCGATCGCTGCGCCTGGAGACGGACTCCGATATGACGCTGGCTCTGCTCGACCCGGGCGACCGCGACGAGCACGGCGAGTGGGCGCTCTACATCTACAAGGGCTGGAGCGGTGAATACCCGGACCGCTACCCGTCGTTTCGTGCCTACATGGAGGCCATGTACCGGAGCTTCCACGGCGACCGGGTGGGGCGGCCGGGCTTCGAGAACGCCACCACTCGCGCCCAGGACGCCCGGGTCGAGGAGGCCCGCCTCCTCGCCCTGCGCGGACGGCATGAGGAGGCCCTGCCCTTGCTCGAGGAGGCGCGGTCCTTCGGACGACCGAACAGCGCCATTCTGCTGAACCAGTTGCAGCATCTGGCGGCTCCCCGCGCTCAGCGGGACTACGGTTCCCTTGTGGCTGACCCCCGCTATCTGCCCGAGCTCCTTACGGTGTCGGCCATCGAACCGGCCTCCGGCGAATGGCGACTGGGCGGAGACGACCACTGGCTGGGGATGATGGCCGCCCGTGGGGTCGACCGGGAAATCGCCGAGGACTTGTTGAGCGCGCTTCGCGACGGCACCCATCGCTATGCGCCGCCGGGTGCGTGGGGCCGGGCCGTCAACGAGGCCCGGGAGTCGGCCCGATGGGGAGCAACCGATGCCGCGTGGCGAATGCTGCGCGACGCGCTTACGCAGTGGATACCACCTGGGCCTTTGCTGCTCGCGCCCCTTGGCCTGCTCGCCGATCCGGTTCTGGGGTCGCTGATCACCCCGCAGCGCGGGCGAGAGATCCTCGCGACTCCGCGCGCAGGCGAGTCCGGGCCCGCTCCCGAGCCGGCGCCCGATCTCGACCCGCCGGGTCTCACCTGGCTGACGACGACCGGGATACATGAGCGGCCGTTCGACGCGTACCGCTGCGTCTGGGTCGAGGGCGCCGACGCCGCCGGCCTACCCGCTCTGATAGGCGACGAGGGTGCCGAACTGAGTGCGCCCGTGCACGCAGCCAGGGCGTACCGGCCGTTGAGGCAGAACCACGAGCGGGAGGGCGTCGAGCTCTGGGAGGACCGGGCCGCGGTCATGGCCGGCCGCTGCAGCGAGGGGTGGGCCTTCGCCTTCGACGGCCAGTCCCGCCAGGGCATCAATCACCTGTTCCAGTCCCCCGCCGCGGCCGCCTCCGCGTCGGGTCGCGCCGTGGTGGTGTGGCGTGAGCCGCAGCGGCACTTGGCTGATCACCCGGCCGCATTCCATGTCTCGGTGGCCGAACGCGGCGTGGAACTCTATGCGTTCACGGTGCGGGGCAACGACATCCGGCGCTCGGGTGCGATACCCAACACCCTGGATCCCGCGCGATTTGCCGGCTCACCTGACACCCATCTTGACCGAGAGGTACGCCTGTTGGAGACCCTGCACGCCGAACTGGGCATCTCGCTTCCCTGTTTCGCCCTGTCCCAGGGCAGCCTCCCCATGTTCACCACCCGGTCCTGGACCCGGGCGCCGCGCGAGGGCGAAGGCTTCGCCTACCTGGGCTTCGTACGGCGTCGCCCCTGAGGCGACGCTACCGCAGAGCCGCGACCACGGCCTCGGCCACCCGGGCGAAGAGGCGGTCGTCGTATTCGGCATTGTCACCCTGCCCAGCCGTACACCGTGGCTACACCGCCGCTGCTCCCCTGGGCAGCGCGTCCAGAAGCACAACAGCGCGCGCCTGCCCCGGGAAACCATCAGCGCGTACCAGCGCGCCCGCGCACACCTACAATATTCTTGAGACAGCGGCGAAACCATATCCGGAGGCACTGGCAGCAGCCCGGCCACGCTTCGCCCCATCCCAATCCCAGTGGTCATCTTCGACAACGACACGTACATGCCTTCTGGGCGCCGAATCAACACGGCCCGTTCGGCGAGCTCCCTCCGGCGTACCACCGGACTGGTACGCAGCCGCCCGCTCAACCGATCGCTGGCCCCTCCAAAGGAGCCACGCTCAACCACGGCCGCACGGATCGGCCGCAGTGAACGGTTCGGGCGGACGATCCGTCAGCCGGTCAAGTTCCACCGGCCCTGGCCAGCGGGACTACAGCCTCGCCATCCCGCCGGTTACTTCGGAGGATCCACATCCAGCCTCGATCGCGCCAGCAGGGCGCTTCCAAACGACGCCCCCGACCTACGCGTCCTGGGCCAACCCGGTCGAGGCCCGCTTCGGACCGCTGCGGCAGTTCACGATCGTCAACTCCAACCACCGCAACCACACCGCCCAGACCCGGGCCCTGCACGCCTACCTGCGATGGCGCAACACCAACGCCCGCCACCCCGACGTGCTGGCCGCCCAGCGCCGCGAGCGCGCCCGGCTCCGCAGCGAGAAGGGCCTCCGCTGGGGCGGACGCCCACTCGCCGACGCAGCCTGATCGCTAGAGACAACCTTGCCCGGTGAAGTCCTAGCAGTAGCCGTCCACCCTGGTGATGGCGGATGGGGCGAGGTTGGGCAAGGGATGTTCAGTGATGCCGGAGGCGGCAGACCGTAGGCGGTCGAGAAGAGTGCAGCCCGGGTAGCCCTGAAAATTCGCTTAAGCGGCGCGGTAATGGCAGTTCCAGTAGCTCACGACCCGCCGCTGGGTGCGCGCGAAGAACGCCGGGTTGTCCGCAACGAATGTCCCGTAAGCGAGATGTCCACGGCGCCCGGCGTAGCGAGATCGCGAAGCCCGTCGCTGATGACGACGAGGATCTCCAAGACGTACTCGCCGACCAACTGCACCACGAACGGAACGACCCAGGGATCCGTGGATCCGACGAGCTGCTCCAAGTGGCGCTGCCGCACCCTCCCATCGCAGTGCCTTGAGTACAAGCAGTGCAGAAGCTGCCGTTGACGCGCCGACAACGACGTCACCGCGTCAGCCGATGGCTCGTCGTTGTAGAGAGGTCCTGTGCCGGACCGCGGCCTACCTGTCGCAAGCGAATCTGACAGGAAAAAGATCTACCCGCTCGTGAAGGAGCCGGCCGTGGACGGGGTTCCCGTCGCGGTCACGTGCCGTGCCCTCCGGCGAGCCAGACGGGCCTACTACCGCTGGCTCGACCGGCCGGTGACCGATGCGGTGCTGAAGGAGGCTTACCGCGCGAACGTGTTGTTCGACGCCCATCGTGAGGATCCCGAGTTCGACTACCGCTTCCCGAGATCATCGCCGTGGTCGACCCGGCCGAACTCGCCCTCCTGAACCTGCCGGACCCGGTGTGACTCCCTACTAGCGAAGGCCGCGCCTACTCGAAGTGGTCCACGCCTGCCCCTGTAGAGACGTCGAACTCAGCCTCTGAGAGAACCTCACTGCCCTGCTTCAAGGCAGTCGCAGAACTCCTCGAGAGGCATCGCGGCAGCGGTGGCAGGTGCCCAGTACGAGGTGTCCGTCCAGTTGCCGACTCGGCCCTTCGGGTATCGACAGAGGTGAAACCCCCGTCGGCGGCCGAGGGACGTGTCAGTCGTCGGCGAGTGCCTCGTGGACGGAGGAGACTGCGCCGGCGCCTTCGCCGACGGCGGTGGCCACTCTTTTCGTCGAGCCCGCCCGGAGGTCGCCGGCCACGAAGACCCGGGGCGCGCTCGTCTGGAACGGCAGGGCCGTACCGAACCGTTCGGCGGGCAGGCGGCTGTCCGTGAGGACGAAGCCGTTGTGGTCCTTGGCCACACCGTCCAACCAGCCCGACACCGGGTCGGCGCCGATGAAGCAGAACAGGGCGCGGCAGGCCAGCCGGTCCCGCCGCCCGTCGGACCTCTCGGCAACGATCGACGCGAGGGTGTCGTCGCCGTCCAGTTCGCGGATCGTGCTGCTGGTGTGGACCTGGATCCGCGCATGCGCTCGGATCCGGTCGGTCAGGTAGGACGACATCCGGGCTCCGAGATCGGCGCCGCGGACGATCAGATCCACCGTCGCGCCACGGGCGGCGAGGGACAGGGCCGCTTGCCCGGCCGAGTTGGCGCCGCCGACGACCGTCACCGGCTGGTCTTGATAGCCTCGGACGTCCAGCTCGGTCGCGGCGTAGCGGATGCAACCGGACCTCTCGAAAGTCGTCCATTGTGGCAGGTCGAGGTGCCGGTAGTGGGCCCCGGTCGCGGCGATCACCGCGCGGCACTGAATGCGTGCGTCGTCCTCCAGGAGGACGGCCGGCCGTCGCTCCTCGGAGAGGTCCAGGCCGGCCACCGCGCAGGGCGAGTGGATCCGTACACCGAACTTGAGTGCCTGGACCATCGCCAGGCGGGTCAGGTTTTCGCCGCTGACTCCGTGCGGGAAGCCCAGATAGTTCTCGATGCGGGCGCTCTTGGCGGCCTGGCCGCCGAGCCCGGAGCGGTCCAGCAGCACCGTGACGAGACCCTCGGACGCCGCGTACACGGCGGCGGCCAGACCCGCCGGGCCGGCGCCCACCACGACGAGATCGACCGGACGCCCGTCGGCTCGATAGGTGAGACCGAGCACCTCGGCAACAGCTCTGGGCGTCGCGCGCCGCAGCAGCGAACCGTTGACCATCGCGGCCGGGAGGTCGTCCTCGCCGAGCCCCGCCAGTCTCATCAGCGAGCGTCCGGGGTGCGAGGCCGCGTCGAGCCAGGAATGCGGCAGGAGCATCTGCGCCACATAGGTGCGTAGTTCCAGCGTCTCCGCGGCGTACGACCGGCCGACGAGCTCCAGGGCGTTGCCTGCCGCCCCGCGGATCACCTCACGCCGTTCCCTGAACGCCTCGATCAGAGTGTCGGCGATGTCGACCTGCTCGGCGAGGGCCCGGCGCAACATCGCCGCCCGGATCCGGACGACTGTCCCGGCGGACACCACCCGGGCGGTCAGGTAGACGTGCTGACCGGTCAGCAGGTTGAGCTCGCCGAGGAAGTCTCCGGGCCCGCCCTGGTAGATCAGACGCTCCGGCTCGATCGCCGTCGCGTCCCGGACGATGTCCACGGTCGCCGACCGGAGCAGGAAGAAGTCGTAGGTGTCGTCGCCGGACGTGTACAGATCCCGGCCGGGCTCGGCGTGCTCCACCTCACCGTACTCGGCGAGCCGGCGGAACTGCTCGTCGTCCAGGACCGGCCCGCGCTGTGCCGCACCGTCGTTCACGTGATTCCTCCGTCACACCGGACCAGAAGGGGCTCTTGCCGGAGTGCTGGTCGAGTCGGGCTGTTCAGGCGCGAACCGGAACGGGCGCCGGCTTCACCCGGGCGACGGTCGTGACGTACAGGAGCAGACCCGCGGTGGTGAGGACGAAGCCGGCCCACACGGTGGACAAGGTCCCCCGGCCGAAGAGCCCCGGCGCCGAAGAACGCACCCTGCACGCTGCCCGCGACGAACCGGAAGACGACGAACAGTGTGATGTCCGGCGCCAGGGCGGAGAGCCCGTTGCCGACCAGGAACAGCCCCATCAGGCCGAGCAGCAGAGTGCGCCGGTTGACCCGCGCGGCGAGCAGGGTGATCGCCGGAGAGCCGATCACCACCCCGAAGGCATACGCGGTGATCGCGTAGGTCGCGACCGGAACGGAAACGTCCAGATCGGACGCGAACAGCTGGATGATGCCGTTGCTGCCGAACTCGCCGGCGCCGATCGCGAAGGTGCCCAACGCCAGTGCGAACAACGTCAGCTTCGGATTCCTGATGGGCGACTTCGCGGTGGTGTGCCGCTGCTCCTCGGCGGTGCACTGGCTGTCGTATCCGCGCTGATGCATGGTCTCGCCTCGTCTCGGCCTCGGCAGGAGGGTCAGTCGGACGGCGTGCGGGCCGGTGCGGGACGGAGATCGGGCGTGGGGGGCGGGTCGTCGCCTTCCCGGAGGCCGTGGCGGGCGTAGAAGCGCCGCAGGGGCGCCGGCGCCCACCAGTTCGCGTTTCCGAGCAGGCGCATCGTGGCCGGTACCAGCAGCGCCCGGACGATCGTCGCGTCCACCAGGACGGCGATGAGCATCGCCACCCCGATCAGCTTGATGAACGTGATTCCGGAGACGGAGAACAGGCCGATCACGACCAGGATGAGCAGCGCGGCGCTGGTGATGATCCGGCCGCTGCGCTGCAGCCCGACCGCGACCGCCGCGGTGTTGTCGCCGGTCCGGTCGTACTCTTCGCGGATCCGGGACATCAGGAAGACCTCGTAGTCCATCGACAGCCCGAACACGACCGCGAGGACCAGGATCGGCTGGGTCGCCTCCAGCGTCCCGGTGGAGGTGAAGTCCAACAGGCCGGACAGATGGCCGTCCTGGAAGATCAGGACCAGTGCGCCGAACGAGGCGCCGAGCGACAGGATGTTCATCACGATCGCCTTGACCGGCAGCACGACGGAGCCGAAGGCGAGGAACAGCAGGACGAAGCCGGCGCCGCCGATGATCAGCGCCATCCAGGGCAACAGACGGCCCACGGCGGCGAGTTGGTCGGCCAGCTGCGCGGTCTGGCCACCCACCAGCGCCTCACCACCCGGTGGCGCCGGTACGGCCCGGATCCGGCTCACGAGATCCCGCGCCTGGGGCGATATGGGGTCGCCCTGGTACATGATCGTGACCCGGGCGACGTCGCCGGACCGACCCGCGACCTGGGCTCCGGACACCCCGTCGACGGTCTGGACGGCGTCGACGTAGCGCTCCAGACCGGCCCGGTCCGACGAGGTCACGATCGCCTCGATGGGCACCTGACCGTTCCGGACGAAGTCCCGGTCGAGGGTCTCCGAGACCATGCGGCTCTCGGTACCCGTCGGCAGCACCCTCGGGTCGATACCGCCGAACTCGACGCGCAGGAACGGCGCGGCGGCCAGCAACAGGACCGCGAGCACCCCGGTCGCGTAGACGACCGGGCGGCGCATGATGCTGTGCGCGAGGCGGTACCAGAACCCGTGCGCGACCTCGTCCTGCGGGAGAACCGGCGGCGGGCGGCGGAACAGCCGCCGCACCGAAAGTGCCTCGACCCGGGGGCCGAGGACGGCGAGCAGGGCGGGCAGCACGGTCAGTGCCGCCACCATCGCCACCACGACCGCGGACAGACCGCCGAGGCCCATCGAGCGGAGGAAGGCCATCGGGAAGATCAGCAGTCCGGCCAACGAGACGGCCACGGTGACGCCGGAGACCGCGACCGTACGACCCGCGGTGGCCATGGTGCGGGCGACGGCGTCCTCGACACCCAGCCCGCGGGCGATCTCCTCCCGGAACCGCCCGACCATGAACAGGCCGTAGTCGATCGCCAGGCCCAGCCCGAGAATCGTCACCACGTTGACCGAGAAGACCGAGACGTCGGTCAGGTAGGTCATCCCGCGCAGCGCGGTGAACGCTCCGAGGATGGCCAGACCGCCGATCGCGAGCGGCAGGCTCGCGGCGGCCACGCTGCCGAAGACGACGACCAGGAGCACGAGCAGCACCGGTATGGAGATCGTCTCGGCGAAGGCGATGTCCGCCGCGACCCGCTCGCGGATGTCGCGGTCGACCGTGGTGGCGCCGCCGACCTGGGTCCGCAGGCCGGGCGCGGCCAGTTCGTCCTCGACCTCGTCCAGCGCTTCGCCGCGCCGCGCCTCGTCGTCGCCGGCCAGGGTCAGCACCGCGTAGGTGGCGTGCCGGTCGTGGCTGACCAGGGCCGGGCTGCCGGTGCTCCAATAGCTGACGGTCCGGGTCACCACGTCGTGAGGAAGCGCTTGGAGCGTCTCCGTGACGGCCCGCCGGAACGCCGGGTCGTCAACTGTCGTGCTGGGGCTGGTGTACAGGACCACCGCGTCGTTGCCGGTCCGGCCCAGCGTCGCCTCGGCACGTGCGGCCGCGCGCGAACTCTGGCCGGCCGGGTCGTCGAACCCACCGGTGGTCAGCGAGCCGAAGACCCGCGTACCCCAGATGCCGCCGAACGCCAGGAAGGCCGTGGCCAGGCCGATCACCCACCACCGTCGGCTGACCATCGTCCGCCCCCACCTCTCGAACATCGCCGTCGCCTCCTGGCTTCGTCGGCTTGGTGGCGTCAGCGCGCGGCGCGCTTGATGAGGGCGGCCGTCGCCGCGGGCTGCGCGATCATCGCGACGTGCGAGGCGTCGGCCTCGAAGGTGCGCGCGTCGGCCCGGCGCGCCATGAACCGCTGCGCCGCAGGGGGCAGCACCTGGTCGTCGCGGCCCACGAGGTACCAGGACGGAATGGTCTTCCAGGCCGGGGCGCCGGACGGCTCCCCGAGGGTGCGCACGTCCGCCGGCCGCTGGCCGGCCCACATCAGCTCGGCGGTCGCCTTCGGCAGGTCCCCGGCGAACACGTCGTGGAAGAGCTCCTTCTTGATGTAGCCGTCGACGAAGCCCTCACCGTAGGGGCGGAAGTCCAGCGCCTCCTCGCTGAGCCTGCTTCCCGGGTACTTCGTCTGCAGGCCCAGCAGCGTCTCACCCTGATCGGGCACGAACGCGGCCACGTAGACCAGCGCCTTCACGTTCGGGTTGCCGGTCGCTGCGTTCGTGACGACGATCCCGCCGTAGGAATGCGCGACGAGGACGAGCGGGCTGCTGAGGGTCGCGAGGATGCCGGCCAGATAGGCGGAGTCGGAGGCCACGCTGCGCAGTGGGTTGGGCGGTGCGATCACCGGATAGCCGTCGCGGATGAGCCGGGAGGCGACCCCGTTCCAGCCGGACGCGTCGGCGAACGCGCCGTGCACGAGTACCACGGTGGGCTTCTGGCCGCTGCCGCTTGCGGTGTGTGCCTGCGCGGCAGGCGCGTCGAGTGCGGCGCCCACCACGACGGCGGCGGATCCGGCCAACAGCCCCCGGCGAGTTGTCGTCATCGATGTATACCCTTCGGTATCCGGTGTTCTCAGTGGTGATCGCGGGTCAGCGTAGAACCGGTTACTTGACGAGCACTGAACAGAAATCCGGGCGCCATTCAGGGGCCGCTTCACCATCCGTTCCGTTGTTGTCAAGCACGCCGAACCAGCCTGCGGACATGAAGCCGATAAAGAGCGAAGCTGTCTTCGTACAAAGCCGGAATACGCGTCGGTGAAATACCCGTGGGCGAAATTGAGTGAAGCTTCCCCTTGATCCTGGACACCTGGAGACTGGAAACTTCGTCCTCCCGCCGCACCTACGGTGTCCCGCGTATCCACGCCGAACTGCGCCGCCTGGGACAACGGGTGAACCGCAAGCGTGTCGCCCGCGTGATGCGCGAACGTGACATCCGCGGCGTGAACCGGCGTAAGAGGCGTTCGCCGACCCGGCCGGAAGCAGCGGCAAAGCCGGCCCCATGATGATCTCGGCTTCTCGGCAGTGTTTCGTGGCCTGCCCAACCTGACGTTGTCACGGCGAAAGCTCTGCGCACCGGCACCATCGTCGGATCCTCCGTGGCGAGTGCCAAATTCTCATTCGGGCGAGGGCGACGTCGGTCGGCGCCCTTCTCGCTGGACATGCGTACCGAGACGGACTTTACGGACAGTCGAGCACTGTCCACAGACCGTCCACGCTGCGTCAAGTGGAGGGCGCCAGTCTTTCGGTGTGCGGCGGCGTCAATGCCTGCCGGGCCGCTTACCTCACTGACGCGATGACCTTGAATGTCCAAATCAGCCGAAAGGGGCAGGACTCACCATATGAGCCCAGTACAACCGTTCCGGAGAATCGTTACCGGTCATGACGCTTCCGACCGTGCGGTGATCACACAGGATGCACCGCCGACTCGCGTGGTGGAGATCGGCGGGCCTGGTGGCCCGATCTTCTATGAGGTGTGGAATACACGCCAGACGCCGGCCGTCATCGACCGGCAGTCGGGTGAGCCGGCGGAGGACGGTCTGGTGCTCGGACCTCCCGAGCGTGGCACTCGCATCCGGGTGATCAACTTCCCTCCGGAGGACGACCGAATCCGGAACCTGACGGGGGCCGAGGCGGCCGAGAAGTTCGGGGAGATGGGCGGTGCCGACGCCGCACGGTCCGCTGCCGGCGCCCCGCATCCGTTGATGCACCGCACGCAGACGATCGACTACGGGATCGTCATCGAGGGCGAGCTCACGCTGGTTCTCGACGATGGCGAGACCATCGTCCGCACCGGAGACATCGTGATTCAGCGCGGCACCAACCACGCATGGGCAAACCGGTCGGCTGCGAACTGCCGGGTCGCCTTCGTACTCATCGACGGCCAGTACACCGACGGACTCTGAGGAGGAGCATCGTATGCGTATACGACCCATCCCACCCGATGAGCTCAACCCTCAACTCCGCGAAGTGCATGACGGCATCGCCGGCCTCGTCACCGAGGAGCAGGGCCGCGTCGTCATCCTCGACGACGACGGCGCGCTCGTCGGGCCGTTCGCGGCGATGCTGCACTTCCCCACGTTCGGGGTTCCGGCTCTGTTTCTGCAGCGGGCGGTCGCGGCCGAGGCTCGCCTCGATCCCATCGTTCGCGAGGTGGCGATCCTCACCGTTGGCGGCGCCTACGGCGCCCGGTACCTGCTGTACGCACACGAGCAGACGGCAGATGAGGTCGGCCTTCCGGCGGCACAGATCGCGACCTTGGCGGCGGGCGGGCGACCCTCCGGGCTGAGTGACGAACAGGCCGTCGCCCACGACGTCGCGATGGCGTTGACCTCCGGGCGCATACTGCCGGACTCTACATACGACCGGGCCACGCAGTTGCTAGGCCATGACGGGGTCGGCGAGCTCGTGTTCCTCATTGGCAGCTACTGCCTCATCGCGATGGTGCTGAACTGCTTCGACGTGCCGGTCCCCAGTCGGGATCCGTCAACTGCCCAGCCATGACGACGACAAGGTGTCTGCCGACGATTGCGGCGTTGCGGATCGTCGCTTCGTAGTGCTCGGGGTCGAGGCGCAGAGGTGTAGGCGTCGTCGGACACGACACGGATCCGGCCGGATGCGGGGCGGCCCCCGCCAAGCCGAAGCTGCCTTCACGCAAAGCCGGAATACGCGTCGGTGAAATACCCGTCGGTGTTCGCCGACCCGGCCGGATGCAACGGCAAAGCGGGTCCCGGACCTGTTCGGCCGCGACTTCCATGCCGAGCGTCCCGGGACCAAGCTGGTCGGCGACATCACCTACCTGCCCACCCGCGGGGTCGTCGGCTACGCCATGGTCGGCAAACCCTGGGGCAGCGGATATACGTCGGCCCAGTTCCTGTACCGAACAAGTGAGCTTGGGCTACGGCGGAGTTGCGGGCGCACTCGGCCGAGACCAGGCAGCGGCACCAGCACGCTCGCGCAGCGTAAGGATCAAGAGTCCGCGATCACGGGGAAACCTCAACGGCACTCGGCGCCGCAGTGTGGGCGTGCTTGTCCAAGGTGTACCGGCGTTGCAGCACGATGGCGATCGTCATGAGCACGGCTGGCACCAAGGTGAAGCCGTAGCGGACGGCCGCCAGCGCGCCGGGAGACTGCGTGGTGTGCTCGCCCGCGGTACTGGCCACGAACCCGCCCACAGCCAGGCAGGCCGAATACACGTACGGCCCCAACGCGCCGCCGGTGGCCTCGGCGGCGGTCCACACGCCGGTGTAACTGCCCGCGCTGGCACTACCCGCCGACCCGGCGGCGGCGATGACGTCGGGCACCATCGACAGCGGCATCAGTTGCATCGCGGCGAACGCGACGCCCAGCATCGCGACGGCTGCGATCAGCAGGGGCAGGCCGGCCGCGGCGCCCAGGGCCAGCACCAGCGAGCCGGCCACGAACGCGGCCTGGGCGGCGAGCAGGCTGCGCTGCTTGCCGAGACGCCGGGCCACCAGTACCCACAGGGGCGTGGTCAGGACCGCCGGCGCCATGAACGCCGCGACGAGCACGGTCGTGAGCGCGGAGCGGCCCAGCTCGTACTCAGCGAAGTACGGCATGGCGGCCAGTACCAGGTGCATCGTGATCGCGACGGTCAGATATGACGCGGTCAGCGCACGGAACTGCCGGTCGCGCAGCGCCACCAGCAGCCCGCCCCGGTGCCCCGACTCGGCCGGGGTGCCCGGCGCAGCCCGGTTGAGGCGGGCGACGCCGGTGATGCCGGCCAGCATCGCCGCAAGCATGGCCGCGCCGAGCAGCAGGGCCATTCTCATGTAATCGCCGACGCCCGGATCGTCGCCGGCGACCAGCGGCGCGGCCACGCCGGCGAGCAGGACGCTCACGGTGATCACGACATTGCGGTAGCCCATGAGGCGGGTCCGCTCGTGGTAGCCGATGCCCAGGTCGGCCGGTGTGGCGAGGTAGGAAACCTGGTAGCACGAGTAGAGCAGGTTGCCGGCGACCAGCGCCACCGCGACCCATATCGCGGCGGTCGTCCCGTGCAGGTCCGACGGCACGGCGAACATGGCCACGAAGGCGAGCACCACGACGCAGCCGGCCAACATCAGTTGCCGGCGGTGGCCGCTGCCGGCCAGGCCGGCATCGGAGATCCGGCCCACCCACGGGTGCATCACGATATTGGCGACATTGGGCAGCAGCAGTGCGAGGCCGGCCGTCTGCGGCGGCACGGCCAGGACGTCGGTCAGGAAGTACAGCAGGAAGATGCCCGGCACGGTGACCCAGATGCCCATGCCGATCGAACCGGCGGCGAACGGGACGAGTGCGCGCAGGGGGAGCCGAACGTTGGTCATGAGCAGCCTTCCGGGAATCCGCCGTAGGGGACTGTCGTTGCTCGCTTGCGTCCTCAGAAGGCCAGGGCCAGTCGGCGTGCGGCCTCCCGCAGTTCTTCCGGAGTGCGGTCGCTGTAGGACAACCGCAGGTGCCGGGCCGAAGACCGCCCCTGGGGGTCCGCCGCGAAGAACTCGCCCGGCTGGTAGATCACGCCGTGGGCGGCCGCCCGCCGGAACAGCGCTTCGGGGTCCACGGCGTCGTCGGTGAGCCGCGGCCAGAGGAACAGCCCTCCTTCGGGGGCCACGATGTCGAGGGCGCCCGGGAGTTGTTCCTGCAGGGCGTCGATCAGCACGCCGGCGCGTTCCTGGTACAGCAAGGTGGCGCTGCGCACGATCCGGTCGAACCATTGGTCGTCGTCGGTGAGCAGCCGTTCAACTATCGCCTGAGTCACCGAGGATGTGTGTACGTCGAGGCGGTTGCGCAGCCGGATCACCGGGTCAACGAGGTGCTCCGGCAGCACCAGCCAGCCCACGCGCCAGCCGGGGCCAAGGGTCTTGGTGAAGGTGTTGACGTGGATCGCCCGATCCGACTGGTTGAAGAGCGCGACACCCTGGTCCTGGCCGCCGAATCTCAGTTCGCGGTACGGATTGTCGACGATCACGTAGAAGCCGTACCGCTCGGCGAGCTCGATCAGTGCCTGTCGCTTCGGCGCCGAGAGACTGACCTGGGCGGGGTTGTGGAAGTCGGGCACGGTGTAGGCCGCGGCGATCCGGGCGCCGGTGGCGAGCCGCCGGGCGAGGTGTTCGACATCGAAGCCGTCGGCCACGACCGGTACGGGCAGGGTCTGCGTCGTCGATATCTCCAGGGCCCACAGGAAACCCGGGAACACGGGATCGTCCACCGCGACGGTGGCACCGCGCTCGACGACGGTCAGCACCGCCAGTGCGAGGCCGTGCATGCCACCGTTCGTCACCACGATCCGGCTCGGGTCGACGCCCTCCCGTTTCGCGATCCAGTCGCACAGCGCGGCGTTTCCGCGCGGCCGCGCATACTGCAGGCTCGCGACCGCGGCGGCGGGGTCCTGCCACAGCTGCGCCGCTGCCTGGCCGATCGCCTCGACCGGCAGAGCCTCGGGCGCGGGGATGCCACCCAGCAGGCGAATCGTTTCGGGGGCAGGGGCGGCCAGGCTGGCGTCGACGAAGCCCTTCGGCGCCGAGAGCCCGCGGGCCAGGGCTGTCAGCCCGGTCTGATCCTCAGGGCCTGCGGTCATGCGTTGCCTCCAGGTTCTGAGAGGAGTCGTTCAGGTCCTGAGATGAGTCGTTCGGCGCGTCGCGCGAACAGGTGCGCCTCACATGCGGTGGATTGCGTGTAGGCCCGTTCGGCGGCGGCCCGGACAGCGGTGGGGGGCGCGCCGCGGGCCTGCAGCAGGCGCGCCTTCAGCAGCAGGAGCAGCCCTTCGGCGTACCGCTGGCCGTGGTCCCACATCGCCTGGTCGGCTCGGTCGAGAGCGGCGTCGGCTCGATCGGGCGATCCGGCCGCCAGCCACATCTCGGCGATCAGCGCGTAGTGGTAGGCGACGCCCCATTGCGGCGGATCGAGCAGGTGGGCGGCCAGGAGTTCCTCGGCCTCGGCCGCGGCGCCCGCCGGATCATCGCCGGTGAGGGCGCGTGCCCAGCACCAGAACTGCCGGATGTAGTGGTCGATGTGGGCGCTGAGGCGGGCGAGGCCGGCGGCGACCCACCGCTCCCCGGCTCGCCGTGCCGTTTCCGCGTCCCCGGCCATGGAAGCGATCATGGTCGTGTAGTAGACCCAGACCGAGGCCGCGTACGGGTCCCCCGGGGTGTCCCAGGTGTCGACGAAAGCCAGCGCCGCGTCGACATCACCGTGCAGCGCGGTCATGACCGCCCGCCAGCCGGGCCCTTCCCCGGGAATGCTGCCGTCCCGCCGGAGCGGTGTCTCTTCGTCCGGGGTGACGGTGCCGCCGGCGGCGACGACATCCTCCTTGCTGAAGGACCGGTACGCCTCGCCGATGTTGCCGATGTCCCACTGATGCAGGCCCCAGGCCTGCCGGCCGTAGCGTCGGACTGCGGGAGCGGAGGACGCCTGACCGAGCTCGTGCATGCGGCGGGCCAGCTGCCCGCGGCCCTTCTCCATGGAGGTGTAGGCGCCCATCAGACGGATGAAGAGGAAGTCGGCGGCCTCCGCCTCCCGGCCGAGCGTGCGGGCCAGGTATTCGGCCCGCCCCAGCAGATCGACTGTCGAGGCGTCGTACCCCGACTGTCGTCTGACGACGATGGCGAGCAGTGTGAGGGCGGAGAACTCCAGCTCCATGAGTCCGGAAGCCCGGGTGACCTGTACGGCGTAGCGCAACTGTCGACTGGCGGACTCGAAGGCGAGTTTGGCCGCCGCGCGGCGCCCGGCGCGGATGAGCGCCTCCGCGGCGCGAACGGGCTCGGCGAGGGGGCCGGCGGCCCACAGGTGGTAGGCGAGGCGTTCGGCGACGTCCTCGTCGTCGGCATGGATCTGTTCGAGCGCGTCCGCGACGCGCAGATGCAGCCGGGTGACCTGCTGTGTCGTCGCGGTCTCGGAGACCGACTCGCGCACCAGGTCGTGCGCGAAGCGGAGCGAGGACGGGTCCTGCGGCCCGGGTTCGAGCAGCCCGAGGGTATGCAGCGGCTCCAGGCGATGGAGACAGTCCGCGACGTCCACACCGGTGGCGCGGGACAGCAGCCTGAGGTCGACGTCGCGGCCGATGAGCGCGGCCACCCGCAGCAGGTCGCGGGCGCGGTCGTCGAGCCCTGCCATCCGGTCGCGGACGACATCATGGACGGTGGACGGGACCCCGGCCGCGGCGAAGGTGCCGCTGTCGCCGATTGCGCCGACCCCGCCGAGAAGCCGGGACAGTTCGCGGACGAAGAACGGATTGCCGGAGGTACGGGCGTGGATGGCGCGCGCGACGGCGCCGCCGGGATCCTGGCCGGCCTCGTGGCGGATGAGTTCGGCCACGTCGGCCGGACCGAGCGGGCCGAGCCGGAACCTGCGGTGACCGGGCCGCCGGCTGGCAGCGGCCAGCACCCGGGAGAGGTCCGGGCTGAGTGTGGGTGCGCGGTCGCGCAACGCGCCGACGATCGCGGTGCCATGAGGCAGCCGCCCCGCCAGGTGCTGCAGCAACCGCAGGGAGGTGGCGTCGGCCCATTGGAGGTCATCGAGTATCAGGAGTGTCGGCCGCCGTGCCGAGGCCTGTCCGACGAGGGCGACGACCTGTTCGAACAGCCGGAATTGGGCGTTGCCGTCGGGGAGTTCCCGGGTCGCGTCGTCCCGCGCCGCGAGGAGGCTTCCCAGCCCGCCGGTGAGCCACTGTTCGCTCGCCGGAGCGGGCAGACTGTGGACGACCTGGCTCAGTGCCTGCTCCCATGGCCACATCGCCGGTGTCCCGTCGCCCTGCAGGCAGGAGCCCCAGACGGTGAGTGCGCCCAGCCGGCCCGCCACGGCGGCGGCCTCCTCCAGCAGCCGGGTCTTGCCTGCGCCCGGTTCGCCTTCGACAACGCCGATCGCGGTGTCGCCGGCGAGTGCGCGCTCCACGATGCGCCGCAGCGTGGCGAGTTCCTCGGTCCGGCCGATCAAGGTGCCCGCCGTGGTCCGCCCGACCTCCTCGTCCGCCTCCCGCACGAGCGGCGACGCCGGGGGCTGGTTGAGAATCCGCCGCTGTGCGTCCTCCAGCGCCGGACCCGGGTCGATGCCAAGTTCCTCGGCGAGCCGGTCGCGGGCCTGACGAAACACCGACAGCGCCTCCGCCTGGCGGCCGGCAGCGCCGAGAACGCCGATGAGACCGGCCAGCACGGGTTCGTTGAACGGTGCCATCGATGCGGCCAGTTGCAGAGCCGCGAGCACCCGCTCCGGTTGACCCATCGACACGGCGAGATCCGCCGCCGCCGTGCACGCGTCGTAGAACTCGTTGTCGAGTGCGGCGAAGACCGTCGTGGCATTGGCCCCGTTGCCGATGCCGTCGCCCGCCGAACCGTGCCAGAGCCCGAGCGCCCCGACGTAGTGATCGAGGGCCGCCTCGTGATCGTGCTGAGCCAGCGCGGCCCTGGCGGCATCGACGAGTTCCCGGAAGGCGACGAGGTCCAGCGTGGCGGAGCCGACGGCGAACAGGTAGGCATTGCCGCGACGGTGGAGGAACGAGCCGGCTTCGCGGACGGGCAGCAGAGGCTCGAGCAGCCGTCGCAACGCGCCGACGTACTTCTGGAGAATGTTCACAGCCGAAGCCGGGACGTCCTCGGCCCAGATCAGGTCGATCAGCTCGCTCGTACTGATCGGCTTGCCCGCGCGGGCGATCAGCACCGCGAGCAGGTACGACTGCTGCCGAGGCCCGGCATCCAGTTCGCCGCCGTCCCGCCAGATCCGCAACGGACCGAGAATCTGCAGACGCAGATGTCCGCCGGAGGAAGCCATGCCCACCCCATACCCCCACTCACGGGCCGACCACGATCGGCTGCGGCGTAGCCACTTTACGGTCGCTTTGCGGGCTGGGTCCATCCGCCGGGGCGGCCGCTGGGCGGTGCTGTCGTGGCGGAACCAGGTTCCCGATCTGCGGGGGCCCGGTGTGATTCGGCCTCGTTCACCGGCCGTCGGCGTCGTGAACACGGATGTCAGCGGGATGTGTTGTCCGCAAGCTCGGCCAACAGTTCCTCGGCACGGCGGGCGAACAGGTGGGCCTCGCGCTCGACGGACAGTGCGTGCGCCCGCTCGGCAACGGCCCGAAAGGTGGCGGCCGGCTCGCCGCGTGCCTGCAGCACCCGTGCCCGGAGCAGAAGCAGCAGGCTCTCGGCGTAGCGCTGGCCGTACGTTTCGATGGCCGAGTCCGCCCGGTCGAGCGCCGCGTCGGCCTCGTCCAGCTTTCCGGCTGCCAGCCACATCTCGCCGAGGAGCCCGTACCAGGTGGCCAGGCCCGAGCGTGGCGGATCGGAGAGCGACGCGACGATCAGATCCTGCGCCTCTGCGGCTGCGCCGACCGGGTCCTCGCCGGTAAGGGCTCGCGCCCAGCAGCGGGCCAGCCGTTGGTAGGCGCCGAAGAAGCCGAACGAGAACGCGGGGTCCACGTCGATCCCGGACTCGGCCGCGCGCAGCGCCCGCGCCGGGTCGCCGGTCAAAGCGGCGACTCTCGCGGAGTACGCCGCCCAGACCGTGATCGCGTAGGGGTCGCCTCCCGCGGCGGCCTCCATCGTGGCGAGCCGAGCCAGTGCCCCGTCGACGTCCCCGTGCAGTGCGGTCATCATCGCGAGCATCCCGGCCGCGAGCAGTCGCAGATCGCGCCGGAGCGGGTCTTCCTCACGGTGGGCCAGGTCGTCCAGAACGGTCCAGTCGGTCCGGCTCAGGTACCGGAACGCCTCTCCGACGTTGCCGACACCCCACTGGTGGATGCCCCAGGCGTACCAGCCGTAGGCGCGCACGGCAGAGTCGTCGGACGCCTCCCCCTGCGCCAGCAACTGGCCGGCCAACCGGCCGGCGCGGTCCAGCTGTATGCCCTGGGCGTACGCGGCCCAGCGGGAGAAGAGGAAGTCGGCGGCCTCCCGTTCCCGGTTGAGTCCACGGGAAAGGTGTTCGGCCCGCTCCAGCAGGTCGACCGCCGAGCCCACGTATCCCGCCCGCATTCCGTCCACCGCGGTGAACAGTGACAGGGCAGCCAGCTCCAACTCCGCCAGGCCCGCTGTGCGTGCCACCCGCGCGGCCGAGTGAAGCTGGCGTGCGGCTGCCTCGAGCGCCAGCTTGGCCGCGGCGCAGCGGCCGGCCCGGACGAGCGCGGTCGCGGTTCGGCCCGGATCCGCGAGCGGCCCGGCGGACCACAGGTGATGGGCGAGGCGCTCGGCCACCAGTTCGGTGTCCGCGGCCCTGTGCTCCAGGGCGTCGGCGACCAGCAGATGCAGCCGGGCCGCGCGCGGCGGCGCTATGGTCTCGACCACCGATTCACGGACCAGGTCGTGCGGAAATCCGAACGAGTAGGGGTCGCCGGGCGAAGGTTCGAGCAGGCCCAGCCCTTCGCACGCCTCCAGGCGGTCCAGACACGTCTGGTGGTCCAGACCGGCGGTGCGGGCAAGGAGAGCGAGGTCGACGGTACGGCCGATCAGCGCGGCGATCTGCAACAGGCTGCCGGCGTCAGCACCCAGCCCGGTCATCCGGTCGCGAACGACGTCTCGGACAGTGGCCGGTACCGCGGTCCGGGCCGCGGTGGCCTCCGTGAGGACGCCGCCGTCGGCGAGGAACCGGGACAGCTCGCGGACGAAGAAGGGGTTGCCGGCGGTGCGGGTGTGAATGAGGCGGGTGGCACCCGGGCCCGGGTCCTGCCCCGTCTCACGGCGGACGAGTTCGGCCACCTCGGCCGGGCCCAGCGGGCCGAGCGGGATCCTGCGGTGACCGGGCAGCCGACTCGCCGCGGCGAGCATCCGCCCCAGTTCCGCGCTCGGCGCGGGCGCACGATCGCGGAGCGCCCCGATCACGGCGGTGCCGCCCGGCAGCCGAGCCATCAGGTGACCGAGCAGCTCCAGCGAGGCGGCATCGGCCCACTGAAGGTCGTCGACGACGAGCACCACGGGGCGCCGCGCCGATACCTGGCGGACGAGCGCGACAGCCTGCTCGAAGAGGCGGAACCGGACGCCGCTGTCCGGCAGGGCCGGCGTCGTACGGCCGCTGCCGCGCGGTGTCACGAGACGGCCGAGTTCGCCCGCCTGCCAGTCCTCGCGCGCCGCGGCCGGCACGTCGTCCAGGAGGGCGCCGATGACCTGCGCCCACGGCCACATGGACGGCGTGCCGTCCCCCGGCAGGCAACGACCCCAGACAACGAGCGCGCCACGCCGGTTCGCCTCGGCACCGGCCTCCTCGAGCAGGCGGGTCTTGCCCACTCCGGGTTCTCCTTCGACGAGCACAAGCCCCGTCGATCCGGCGAGTGCCGATTCCACCGCATGCCGCACCACCGCCAGTTCCTCGGCCCGGCCGACCAGGCAGTCGGCAGTCGACGCCCCGGTGGTGGGAGCCGCCGACCGTTCCTGAGGCATGTCCTCCAGCTCATGGGGCATTTCCTCAGCCGGTGCCCGTTCCAGCACACGCAGGTGAGCGGCCACCAGTGCCGGGCCGGGGTCGACGCCCAGTTCCTCGGCCAGCCGGGCGCTGACGGTCCGGAACACCGACAGCGCCTCGGCCGGCTGGCCGGCGGCAGCCAGGGCGGCGATGAGACTCGCCTGCACCCTCTCGTGCAACGGCGCCATCCGGGCGGCCATGTGCAGGGACTGGAGCACACGTTCGGGCCGGCCGAGCCTTATCGCCAACTCGGCCGCCGCCACGCAGGCGTGGCGGAACTCGCCGTCCAGCCCGGCGAAGATCGCCATACCGGTCGAGCCGTAGGCGACCCCGTCGCCGGCCGAGCCGTGCCAGAGCCCCACCGCTTCCAGGTACCCGTCGAGTGCCGCAGCGGGCCGCTGCTCCGCGACGCCGGCCTCGGCCGCATCGACCAGCTCACGGAACCTGACGACGTCCAGTGTCCCGGGGGCGGCCACGAACAGGTACGCGCTACCGCGACGGTGCAGGTACGAGCCGGGTTCACGCGCGGGCAACGCCGGCTCCAGCAGCCGTCGCAGCGCGCCGACGTACTTCTGGAGAATGTTGACCGCCGAGGCCGGGACGTCCTCCGCCCAGATCAGGTCGACCAACTCGCTGATGCTGACCGGCTCGCCCGCTCGGGCGAGGAGAACGGCGAGCAGATACGCCTGCTGCGGAGGACCGGCGTCCAGTTCCACACCGTCTCGCCAGCCCCGTAGCGGACCGAGAACCTGCAGACGCAGAGATGCGTCGGAGTAGGCCATTCCTTTTCCTATTCCCAGTCACGGGTCGCCCTCGCTGCCATCGGCTGCCCGTGGTGACCGAAGGCGCGCGGCAGGGAAAGCGACTAATGCCCATTGCCGGCCGGAAGGGCCAGGCAGACGACCAGGGTCGACAGCAGTGATCGCGGCAGGTTCTTCAGCTTCTTCAGCCGGGCAACGCGCCGAGTGCCACTGGACCGGACAGGCTGGAGTCAGAAGCCGTTGTCCGTCGTGCTGTCGACGCGACGGCGGGCTCGGCGCGGACAGTGGCCGCGGTCGGCCCGTCCTACTGGTCGATCACCAGGTCCTCGGTGGGCAGTGTCTGGCAGGCCAGCCGCCAGCCCGCCGCCAACTCGTCGGCGGAGAACATCCCCCGGTCGTCGGTCTCGTAGGCGCCGGAGAGCACCCGCACCCGACAGGTACCGCACGCACCTTCGCCGCACGACTGGGGCAACGCGACGCCGACGGCGTTGGCGGCGTCTAGGACCGACTGCCCGGGGCTGCACGGGAACGCCGGGGTGCCGCCCACCGTGCCGATCATGAACTCGGTGACACCTGCCGCCGCGGCGGCGACGGCGATGGCGTGCGCCTTCTCCCGGCGGGTCTCCTTGCTCCGGCCCGACACGAACGCCTCGGTGTGGATGGCTTCTCGCGGCACCCCCAGTTCTGTCAGGCGGCCGATCAGGTCCTGCATCATGGTCGCCGGCCCGCACAGGTGCACACGGGTCGTCGGGCCTACGTGGGACCGCAGCTCGTCCAGACCGATCCGTCCCTCGCGTTCGGTGACGAAGATCGACATCTCCAGCCCCGGCAGCCGGGACCGCAGCGCCTCGATCTCCGGCCCGAACACCACCTCGTCCTCGGTCCGGTAGCTCGCCAGCAGGACGATCCGCCCCGTGTGACCGGCGTCGGCGGCCGCGAGCAGGACACTCATCAGCGGGGTGATCCCGACGCCCCCGGCGATGAGCAGGAGTGTGTCCGCCTCGCTGCCCGGATTCCAGGTGAACTCGCCGTGCGGGCCGCTCACCCGCAACGCCAGCCCGACCTCCAGTTCCTCATGCAGGAATCCCGAGCCCAGCCCGTCCGGCTCGTGCTTCACAGCGATCTCGACGAAGCCGCTCTCCCCGGGACTGCTGCAGATCGAGTACGAGCGTTCGATCGGCTCGATGGCGACGGGCAGGTCGACCTTCAGGTACTGCCCGGCGGCGAACGCGAACGGCATCGTGTCCGCGTCCAGGGGTTCGAAGCGGATCCTGCGGACCGTCGGGGTCAGCACCTCGATGCCGGCCACCCGTAGATAGCCCTCCCAGGGCGTGGCCGGATCCCGGGCCACCCCGCCGGAACGGATGGCCTGCCACATCGGCCCGAGCTGCCTCGGTTTCAGGACAGCGTTCGCCGCCATCAGCCCGCCCGCCAGCGCCCCCACCACGCCGGACCCCCAGGCGTCCTGCCCGGCCACGAAGAGGCCCTGGACCGGAGTACGGCATCCCGCCCGCGCCGAGCGCAACCGCTGGGGAGTCGCCGCGAGTCCGTAGAAGGATCCCCGCACGCTGTGCTGATAGGTCTCGAACGACAGCGGCGTCGCCAGTTCGGCGAATGCGATCGTCTCCCGGAAGCCGGGCCAGCGTTCCTCCAGGCGGGCGATCAGCCGCCCGGTCAGCTCGTCCTTGAACTTCCGGTAGCTGTCCGGCCGCTCGTTCTCGGGCGTTCCGCGCCACTGGTCGACCACCTTCGGATCGACGAGTTCCAGCAACTCCACCGTGTGGAACCGGGCAGCCGGGTTGTTGAGCGAGGCGAAGGAGACATACAGCGTGCCTTCCCCGGGAGGGCGATGAACGCCTTCGTGCTCGTCGAGATCCGGCATGAACCAGTGGTTCTCGCCGCGCAGCCCGAACTCGGCCGGCGACCGGTCCAGTCCGAGAAACAGCATGACCGCCGACCGTTCCTCGGGCAGCTCCGCCAGTTCGTGCCCCTTCCCGATCAGGGCGTACGTGTTACGCACTCCGGCCGCCGAGACAACGGTGTCCGTCCGCACACGGTAGCGGCGGCCGGTGGCGGTGTCCTCGACGTCGACGCCGGCCACCTTGCCGCCCTCGACGACGACCTCATGAACCCTCTGCCGGGAGCGCAGCACCACGCCGTACCGCTGCAGGATCTCCAGAACGACCCGGTTGAGCTCCTGCGGGCCGCCCACGGGATGTGCGGTGCCTTCCATGAAGAAGGTCAGCGGGACCGCCGCGTGATAGCCGAACGCGCTCGATGCCGGCGGAGTGCCGTACAGCCCCCATCGCGCGGCCAGAACGGCCCGCAGACGCGGATCGTGGAAACTGCGGGAAACCTGGTCCCGCAACGATCGGAACGTCGACGGGAAGAGCCGCTCGACGATGGGCGCACCCGCTTTTCGTACGCCGGCGGGGAACGATGCGAAGACATTGCGCGCGGTCAGCCCGGCCATGGCCCAGCGCGTGGTCCGGAAGAATCGGTCGATCGCGTCCGCCTCGGCAGGGAACCGTTCCTTCAGACGCTCACGGAACCGTTCCTTCGTGGCGGGGACGGCGAAATCGAACCCGGGGAAGTGCAGCGCGTCGTACTCGTCCGGCAGGGGCGAGAGCTGCGCCCTTCCGTCCGTCATGAACCCGAGGAACGGGCCGGCGCTCGCGCTCATGTAATGCAGCCCGGTGCCGAACCGGTATCGCCCGGCGCGGGAGAACTCGTGCGTCATCCCGCCGAGCGTGTAGTGCTGTTCGAGGACGAGAACACGCTTCCCGCCGAACTGCGCGATCGTGCGCGCCGCTGCGAGACCGCCCATACCCGACCCGATCACCACCACATCGGCTTCCTCGTCCGACACCATCGGCAACCCCCCAGTCATCTGTCCTCCGAGGCGCCCAGATTGGCCGAACCGGCTTGACGTCGACTGAATGATCAGTGAAGGCCACCCGGAACCAGGTCCCGGTCTCATTCCATTCCCGTCCAGTGCGACGCCGTAGCTTTGCGCCGGGCGTGAGGGTGTGGAGCGGTGTCGTTCTTCGCTGAATTCATCCGCAAACCCATCACGGTCGCTGCGGTCACGCCTCCGGTTCGTCGACCGACGTGTCCGGACACTTCCGGCGGTCGACGTCGCGCCGGCGGACGTTCCCCGCAAGCGGGGTTCGAAGAAGTGGTCGTCAGCCGGACGGTACGGGAGACCGACACCCGCTCCGGTCCTTGTCGGCCGTCATCCGAAGGAGAGGTTGGTCCATGGTGAGCGGGAAACCGACGATCGTGCTCGTACACGGTGCCTTTGCCGACAGCAGCGGCTTCAACGCCGTCGCCAAGCGGCTTGTCGCCGACGGCTATCCAGTGGTCGCCGCGCCGAATCCACTTCGAGGGCTCGCCTTCGACGCGATCCACGTCAAGGCGCTGCTGGACAGCATCGAGGGACCGATCGTGCTGGTCGGGCACTCGTACGGCGGTGCGGTCATCTCCACTGCCGCCGAGGGAAACGCGAACGTGAAGGCACTGGTCTACCTGGCGGCGTTCGTGCCGGAGACGGGCGAGAGCGCGCAAGCACTGGTTGAGAAGTTCCCGGGCAGCACCGTGGGCGAGTCTCTCAAGCCTGTGCCGCTGCCCGACGGACAGGTGGACCTCTATATCGACCCGAAAGTCTTTCATCCCCATTTCGCGGCCGACGTGTCGGCAGAGGAAGCCGCCCTCTACTCGATCACGCAACGCCCGGCCACCGGCGCCGCCCTGGGCGAGCCCGCCACCGGTCCGCAGGCATGGCACACGATCCCGAACTACAACCTGATCAGCGGCGCCGACCGGATCATCCCACCGGCCACGCAGGAATTCATGGCCCAGCGCTCCGGCGCGAAGACCCAGGTGGTCGAGGGTGCTTCGCACATGGTGTTCGTCTCCCGGCCGGGCGCGACCGTGGCCCTCATCGAGACAGCCGTGCAGGAGCAGACGCTCCCGCAATAGCACCGCTGGTCACCGCAAGTGCATCGATCCGATGATCCATGGGAGGGAAAGTGCACAAGAGCGAAAAGGCTATGAGGTGGGGCCTGCGGGTCCACCTTTTCTGGTACATCATCGCCAATGTGGCCCAGGTGGTGCTGTGGGGGATTCTCACACCCCACCACTTCTTCTGGCCCTTGTGGTCGATTCTGGGCTGGGGTATCGGGCTGGTGATCCACTTCTGGGCGATTCGTTCGAAGTCCCGATCACTCGCCCGGTCATGACCTGAACCATCGCAAGCAGGACCAGAGGAGAATCATGTCCGATAAAGTGGTTCCGGGTCGCAATACCGCCGCCGCCGAAGGCGACGTCGTCGTCTTCCACATCGGGCTACGGATCAACCGGCTGCGAGCATTCTCCAGCTGGTTGCCGGCCTTTATGTCGATGCCGCGCATGCTGCGTGAGCTGTCGCAGGAAAAGACCAGCGGGCTTCTCGGCTACAAGGTGCTCTACGGCAGCCTCCGAGACTTCTACGTCGTCCAGTACTGGTCCGACAAGGAACGGCTCCTCGCCTACGCCCACCAGCAGGACAGGGAGCACCGGCCGGCATGGACGGCGTTCAACCGACGAGCACGCGCCGGAAAGGGTCATGTGGGTATCTGGCACGAGACGTTCATCGTCCCGGCAGGCTCCTACGAATCGGTGTACGTCGACATGCCCGCATACGGCCTCGGCGCCGCGACAGGTGTCGTACCGGTCGGCCGACGCGGCGACACGGCGGCCCAGCGTCTGAGGGCGGCAGAGAGGTAGGCGTCCGTTCCGCGAGGATCGCTCACACTGAACCGACCCTGGCTCGTATGGAGACCACGCGGTCTCCGCACCACAAGCGAACTCGCAGCCACGCCGGACCACTCGGTCTGTGCCGGGCACGGCTGCGCCGTGGTGTCGGGGGCATGCGGCCTCCGGCACGACAGCCGTGTCCTCGGCGCGGACCGGCGCGTTCACCGACGTGCGGCGGCCGGTCCGCGCTTGCGTGCGAGGTCTAGAACTCCTCGACGAAGTAGGGCTCGACGGTCATCCAGCCGTTACCCGAGGCGCCGTTCAGCCGGCCCGAGGAATTCTGGGCGAGGGTGTACCAGGACTCCACGTAGTCGGGGTCGTCGGTGAACCAGCTGTCGGGGATCGCGCTCAGGACCGCGTTCACCAACGGGATGTAGGTGCCCTGGTCCGTCACGGTGAGCAGCGCCGTGGTGATCGCCTGCGCCAGCGCACGGTAGTTGGTGCCGTCGTCGTCCTCCATCATGACGACGTCGGCCAGGTTGTACTTGTAGTTCGACCAGTTGACCAGGATCTGGTTCGGGTAGTAGACGGTGCCGTCGTAGTCCAGGTAGGGCATGTCCACCGAGTCGACGCGCGCCGTGCCGTCCTGGCCGAAGCCGGTCACCAGCGAGAACATCTCGGCGGATCCCTTGAACCAGGGCTCCTGGTCGTCGTTCACCTCGACGGCCGTGACCTTGGTCGCCCACCAGCCCGCCGCACTCGCGGCGTCGGCGCTGTTCGCTGCCTTCGACGGGAGGGAGGTCAGCCCCTTGTCGGCGAAGGCCTTCCGCAGCACCTTCAGGCCGGCCCGGTGGGCCTTGGTGACGTCGATGTCCAGGACGTACAGAGGGCGGTCGGGGACGCGCGCGGTGTCGACGGCGTGGGCGTGGCCCTGACTGTCGTACGCCGTGAGGGTCTTGGCGTCGTCGGCGGCCGCGGCGACGGCGATCCAGGGAGTGACTTCGGCGTTCAGGTGCGACCGCATGGACGGCGCGCCCAGCCGAACGCGCAGCAGCGACCCGGTCGACGCGGGCAGGCCCTTCAGGCCCGCGATGCGACGGTCCGCGGCAGCGACGGGAGCGAGCAGGTTCCTGCCCTCCGGAGCGGCGGTCCTGCCCGCCAGCGCCTGGAGGTCCACGTCCTCGGTGCCGAGCGCGGCCGCGCGGACCTGCTGGCGCCACTGCGGGTCGCGCAGCGAGGCGGACAGCGCCCGCGCGATCTCCTGCTCGGTCGACCGCACCGGAGCCTTCCGGAACGGCGTGGCCTGGTCCCCCGCGTCCCGCACCGGCGCGGCGATCGCCGGCTGGACGGTGCCGCCGATGACCGCGGACAGCATCACGCCGATGAGGACGCCGCGTCTCTTGCTTGATCTGCTCACCATGCTCCTTGTGTTGTTGGTCGCCGCCGCGCCCACGGTGAACGGGCGGCCGTCCTAGGGGTGATGGGCCCGGATTGCCTCGGGCACCTGAGGGGTCGCAGCCGCGCACCTGGTCCCACCCCGCCGGGCGTTCACCAGGGCGTCAGCGTTGACCTATGCATGACAACGGAGGAAACGTGCGATGAACGGGCATCCGTGCATGATCGGGGCCACTCCGAGGCCGGGCCGCTTCGCCGCACACACCTCGCCTCGACGGGAGCCGGCGGGCCCGGAGTCGCCGCCGGGAAGCGCGGCTACCAGGGACCGTCGGCGGTCGGCCGCCCGCGAGAACTGCTCAGCGAACCGAGCATGATCTTCTCGGTGCCGGCCAGATACCTCTCCGCCGCGCGCCGCGCCTCCTCGCCGTCCCGGTCGACCACGGCCCGTACCACCGGCGCGAGCCGGTCCGTCGCCCGCGCCGCGTCCTCGAACGGCGCCCGCAGCGAGGCCCGCACCGGAAGGTAGGCGTTGAACAGCGTGTTCGTGAGGAGCAGATAGACCCGGTTCCCCGTGGCCCGCGCCAGTTCGCGATGCACTTCCACGTCGGCGAGCTGGACGGCGTCGGCGTCCGGGCCGTCCGCAACCTGACGCAGCAGGTGTTCCAGCCGCCGGGCCTGTCGTTCCGAGCGCCGGTCGGCCGCGCGGCCGGCGATCAGGGTGCCGATCTGCCGCCGCACCTCGAAGACCTCCCGCAGCCACGTGGGGTCCTGTGCGGCCAGCATCGGAAGCAGGTCGGCGCCGCCGACCCGCAGGTAATCCAGGATGCGCGTGCCGATGCCGTGCCGGGTGCTCAGCAGTCCCGCCTGCTCCAACCGGGTCAGCGCGTGCTTCAAGGTCGTACGGGTGACCCCGTACCCGGCGGCCAGCTCCCTCTCGGGGGGCAGCAGGGATCCGGGTTCGTGCGTGCCGCTCAGGATGTCGCCACGCAGCCGTGCTTCAAGCAGGTCGACCACGGTTCGGCGCGGAATGCTTTCGACGGCCACGGAGGATCCCCCAGGCTTCGGTCAATGGTTCAGCGGCTCACTGGTCTAGTGGCCCACTGGTTCAGCGACTTCTTGGTCTAGTGGCTCAGCCACTGCCCCAGTGAAGCAGCCCCCCGACCGCCACGTCAATTACCTGACGGCGCAGAGCAGTTGCGCACGGTACACGTGGAGAGAACCAGCGCGCGGACGAGCAGTGCGGGCCTGGGCCACTCTGGAGCCGGTCCGTCGGCGGGGCGCCCGCGCGTCGCCCCGTGGGGCGCAGGGCCCTCCGACAGGTCGCACCCCGCAGTTCGGGGAATGCATCAAGGACACCGGGTGGACTGGCTGTTGAGAGATCGCCTCTCGTGACTCCTCCCCGTCCTAAAAGACTCCGTTGGGAAATGCGTAAGCCGGCTTCGCTGGCTTGCTGAGGTCGGCATGATCGTTCTGTTCGTCGGAGCGAGGGGTGTGGCTGGGTGTCGCTGGAGTCTCGGGACGATGGTGGGGTGCCGGAGCTGACCGCTCGGGTGGTGCGGGCGTCTTTCCCGAAGGGGACGTTGGCAGTCCGGGTGCGTGAGGCGCTGGGTCCGCTGTTCTCGGACGGATCCTTCGCTGAGGCGTTCTCGGCCCGGGGGCGTCCGGCCGTGCCGCCGGGGGCGCTGGCGCTGGTCTCGGTGCTGCAGTACGCCGAGGGACTCACCGATCGGCAGGCCGCTGACCAGGTGCGGGCTCGCATCGACTGGAAGTTCCTCCTCGGCTTGGAGCTGGACGATCCGGGGTTCGACTTCTCCGTCCTGAGCGACTTCCGTGCCCGGCTGATCGGGCACGGGCTGGAGGGGCATGTTCTGGACCTGGTTTTGGCCAGGTGCTCGGAACTCGGGCTGCTGCGTGCAGGGGGCCGACAGCGCACCGACTCCACCCATATCCTGGCAGCCGTGCGGACGCTGAACCGGATGGAGTTCGTCGGTGAGACCTTGCGCGCGGCGCTGGAGGCACTGGCCGCAGCCGCCCCGGCATGGCTGTCCCCGCTGGTCAACGCCGACTGGGCCCAACGCTACGGCACCCGGATCGACTCCTACCGCTTCCCCAGGGGCGACCACGTCCGCCAGGAGTGGGCCGAGCAGGTCGGCCGGGACGGCTTCACTATCCTGGAGGCCGTCTACGCACCCCAGGCTCCCGCGTGGTTACGGGAAGTCCCCGCCGTCCAGGTCCTGCGCCGGGCCTGGGTGGAGCAGTACCACCGCGACGGCGAGGGGGTGCGTCGGCGGGAGGGCAAAGACCTCCCGCCGGGCAGACGCAGGCTCTCCCCGCCCTATGACCCCGACGCCCGCTACGCGACCAAGTGCGGCTCGGGCTGGTGCGGCTACAAGACCCACCTCAGTGAGACCTGCGAACCCCACGTCCCGCACCTGATCACCCATGTCCTCGCCACGGACGCCACCGTCGCCGACACCGAGGCCACCGCATCCGTCCACCAGGGCCTGGCCACACGCGAACTGCTGCCTGAAGAGCACGGCGTCGATGCCGGCTACGTCACCGCCGCACACATCGTGGCCGCGCGCGAGGCACATGGGATCGAACTGCTGGGGCCGGTCGGGCTGGATACGTGCCACGAGAACTACGAAGGTGAGCACTTCACGCAGAGCGCGTTCACGATCGACTGGGAAGCCAAGAAGGCCGTCTGCCCCCAGGGCAAGACCAGTGCCAGCTGGTCCGACCAGCGCAAGAGCAGCGGCACTCCTGTCTCACGGGTACACTTCACCGCCCAGGACTGCGCGGCCTGTCCGGCACAGGACATGTGCACCAAGGCGGCGAACGGCAAGTGGGGCCGAAGCCTGACCCTGCTGCCCCAAGACCAGCAGGCAGCACTGGAAGAGCGGCGCCGCGAACAGCTCACCGACCAGTGGCAGCAGCGCTACAACATCCGCGCCGGAGTGGAGGGCACCATCTCCCAGGCAATCCGGCGCACCCGCATCCGCCGGACCCGCTACACGGGCCTGCCCAAGACCCGCCTCGGACACATCTTCGCCGCCACCGCCATCAACATCATCAGACTCGACGCCTGGCTCAGCGAAACACCCCTCGGCGGAACCCGCACCTCACACCTCACCCGACTCCAACTCGCCGCCTGACGACAAGATCACACCCGCCGCTTTACGCATTTCCCAACGGAGTCCTTCAGGACGGGGAGGAGTCACTCTCACACCCCCCGTCATAGGGGCTGTCCGTGTCGTTGGTGGCGACGCCCAACCTGCCGGACGGCATCCCCGTTTCCCTGGGGCGAAGACGTCGAGGACTTCCTGTCCGATAGCGAAGGCCAAGGTGACGGAGAAGTCCTCGATGTCGGAGAGGAGGACGGGGGGCGTCTACGTCTCCTTCGCCCCTGGAGCTGGCGAGGAGGATCTTCTGGTGGTGGCGTCCCGCGTGGCCACGTTGCTGGGGTGTCTGTGGTTGGCCCGGCAGTTATGGAGAGAACTGGATGGGCCGACTGGTGGAGTTGACTGGTCCGAACTCGGTGCGGTCCGTTCGGACCTGTCCAGGTCGGGGTCCTGGCAGGGTGTCGCATGACACACTCGGACCGGGTCGTCAAAGGTGGCGGCAGCGGGAGGTAGCACCTTGCTGACATTGGATTTGCACCCGATCTTCCGGAACAACCGTGACATCGAACTCTCGCTGCGGCAGATCGTCTTCCAGGCGAATCGCACGGGGGAGCCCGTAGTGCAGATCATTCACGGAAAGGGCACTGGACAGCTCAAGGGGCGCGTCCTCGCGTTCCTCGGCCAGAAGCACATCAGGAAGCTGTACGACCGCGTGGAGATCGACACGGCGAACACGGGCCGGATCCTGGTCCACTTCGCGCCACGCCCCTGAGTCCTCTCCCACCTCGACTCGGGGCGCCGAGGCGCCCGTTCGGGGGCCGTCCATCCGGCGCCCCGGGCCGGACGGCCAGCCGCAGGCAGGGCAACCGCCGCAGCAGAGTGGCGTTCACCTGAAAAGCGTTCGTCGCCCGTAGCCCAGCGGCGCTAGCCTCGCTGATCATGGGAGCGCGAGGGCAGTACGTGGTGGTCGAGAACGGCGCCTGGCAGCGGTACTACTCGCACTGGGCCGCCAACCGGGTGGTCGACGATCTGCTGCCCGGTCCGGCCGCGGCGACACGCTGCTTCCGCGCCAACCGGGAGATCGACGAATGGCTCGACGACGTGTGGTGCGAGGGCGCCGCACTCGTCGACCACGACCGCCGGATTCTGCTCTGGTTCGCCCCCACGGACGGCTGGGACGACCACAGCGCCGCCCGCGCCGTACTGGCCCGGACCTGGCCCGGCTGGGACGTCCGCTTCGCGCACGACGGCATCGGCGATCTGACCCACCACCTGGGCCTCGGCAGGGACCTGACCCGTGCGCCGGGCTGGTTCGAGACCTTCGAGCCTTCCGGGTTCGCGGACACTGAGTACACCGAGCCCTGCTCCGTCGCCTCCCTGCGCCTGCCCGACGGAAGCGTTCGCGCGTGGGGCAGCGACTGGGAGCCCATCGAGCACCTCGCCGCCGGCCCCGGCCTGATCGACCTGCTCGTCGCCTCGCCGGCCACTCCTGCGCTCACCGACATGCCGCACGGCGGCGTCCATTTCGACCCGCAGGCCCGCACCGTTTCACTCTGGGCAGTGCAGACCGTGGCCGGCATTCACAACTGGCCGCTGCCGGGCTGGGAGAACTGGGTCCTGGACTTCCACGGCGACGACCACACCCAGCAGGCCGGGCTGCTCCCCGCGGACTTCCCCTTCCCCCAGCCCCCGCTCGCGGCCGCGCTGCGGCGGCTCGGCGAGGGCCTCGGCACCCCGCCGCCCGAAATAAGTGCGCTCCTTGCCCGCGCCACCGGTGCACCCGGTCCTGAGGGCACCACCCCCGTGGTGAACCCCGCTGCGCTGGTGGCGCACGAACCGGCCGATCCCACCCCGGACGAACTGGCCGCGCTGCGTACGGCGCTCGATGCGCTGGTTGCGGGAGCGGAGATTGACTGACCACCACCTCATGGGCTCCCCGGGGACTGGACCGGACAACACCGCCGTCATCTTCTCGGCATGCGCGACGCGCAGCGGAAGCAGGCCCAGCCGCGTGGTGCTGATGGCCTGGGCCGCGATGGTACTCACGCCGCGACCGCCGGCGCGAGGCTGCGAGCCGTGATCAGGACCCTGCCGGAGACGACGGTCGTCGACCTGCCCCGCGGTGCCGGCGAAAGACTGTCCGCTTCGTTAGCTCTGACGCAGTTTCGTGAATGATCTAAGGCCGACTGGCCCGGCTCGGGGAACACTACGCCCCGCATGTCCGAAGCGCCCGCCACCGATGAAACCGACGGAGCCGATAGCCCCGTACCCCCTCCCGGGCAGGGCCACAAACCGTTCGTCAATGCCGGTCACGAATGGGCGAGTAGTCAACACAGTGTCAGCCCGTGAAAGCCACGTTGAGCGCCGGTTCGTTCGAAGCCATGCGGCTGTGATCGGTTCGTGCCGGTGTGCCGGGGCCAATGGGATGGTTGCGCAGTGCCGTCCCGGACCAGGGTCTGACTCATGAGATCTATGACCGAAGTGTCCACTCACAGGAGTGTCGACTGTCGTTGCGGGATGGTGCCTGCTGTCACCGAGCCACAGGGCGTATCCCAATAGGGGCCTGCCGACGATCAAGCGCCATCACGGTTCAGACCGCCCGAGCAGGCCGGTGCCCATCCACCCAGCACGTCACCACGCGGGAGGCGAACCACCATGACGACCAGACAACGCAGCACCTCCTCCAGCGCGGATCCTCCCGTTCCGGGCGAGGTCGTCCGGGACGCGAGGAGGATCGCCCGCTTCCGCGTCTGCGGAACGCCGTAGTCGGCGGCGTTGACGATGCCCGTCCAGACGGAGAATCCCCAGCCGCGCAGGACTGCCGCGTACTGCTTCCACAGGGGCAGGACGCCCGGCACCTCCTCCATGGCGACCCACTCGGGCTCGCCGACCGTGTTCAGGGCGTGGAGATAGCGCATCGGCTCGGCAGCGAGCAGGGAGCGCTCGTCCTGGCAGGCTGCAAGCAGGCGCTTGCGGTTGCACGTCCGGCGGCGAGGTCCTCGACCGCCGCGTGCACCAGCGGCTGGTCTACCAGGTCGAGGCGTTTGCCGGCCATGCTCCACGCCTGGCACGGCGGAGACGCGATCACACCGTGCGTCCGGCCGATGAAGGGCCACGTCGGGTACATCGCTACGTCGGTCCGGATCGTCAACTGCTCAGCAGCGGCACGGGTCCTGCACGCCCACGCATCCCATTCCAGGCCGATGTCGCGAACGCCGAGGACATCCAGTGCCTTGCTCCAGCCGCCCGGGCCGGCGAACAGGTCGACGATGATCCGCCTCACGAGGCCAGTCCGAAGTCGCCCTGCACCGGCTCGGGTTCGGCGCCGCGGCACGCCCACGGGAACAGTCGTCGACCACCCCTGTCTCCAGTTCCTCCACGACGGCGACACGGTCGTCGAGTTCCTGCTGGCAGGCGGCCCATTCGGCGGCCGTAACGTGGTCGATGGGGGCCTGGTCGAGGGGGACGCGGGAGCGGTGCAGAAATGCCTGCCCCAGCAGCCGATTGCCGGCGGCGTTCGCGCGGGCGTTGCCCCGACGGATGGCGGCATCGAATGCGACCACGTCCGCCCATTCCTGGGGGCCGGTATCCCGAATATTTCGCCACTACGCGTTGCCGTGAAACGGGCAAGTTATTGAGAATCGAGACAGGGTCATGATCTTTCGTTCGGTGGGATGAGGTTGGTCCGAGCGCCGCTGACTGCGTGACGGTCCGGGACTCCGGGCGGGTGTCAGTGGGTTCTGCGATCGTGTGCGTCGTGGATGAACTCGTGGAACGCGTTGACGCTCAGGACCGTGTGCTGGGGGTAGTCAGTCGGTGGGAGGCCGTTCGGGAGGGCTGGCTGCACCGAGTTGCCTCGGTGGTGTGCCGTGATAGGCAAGGCCGCTTTCTCGTCCATCGGCGCGCCGAGCAGTTGTCCCGTTTCCCAGGGCACTACGAACTCGGGGTCGGGGGCGCTGCAGGAGTCGGCGAGTCCTATGAGCAGGCAGCTGCCCGCGAGCTCAGTGAGGAGCTGGGAACATCGGCGACGGTGTGCCTTCGGTTCAAGTTCCTCAACCGGGTTGGGCTCAGCCCTCACTGGCTTGGGGTATGCGATGCCGTGCTTCCGGAGATCGTCGCCCCCGATCCGGGTGAGGTGGCCTGGCACGGGTGGCTGACCGAGTCCGAGTTGCAGCGGACTCTGCAGCAGTGGACCTTCACTCCTGATAGCCAGGAGATTTTCGATCGGTATCTCGCTTGTCGTGCTGACCCGGCGCCTTCGCAGAAACGGTGCTCATGAGCTGAGTCAGAGGGACGAAGGCACTGGTCGTTCCGAGGTTTCTTGGGGTTGGGCCGGCGGGGGTGGGGGTGTCCGCGAGGCGTTCGGCGAGGGCGGTGACCGCTTCGCGGTCTCCTTCGAGGGCTTCGCGCTCGTCATCTGTGAGGTCGAGTTGTTCGAGCATTTGGTCGATGCCGTCCTTGACGGCCAGGAGCTGGCCGCGGGCGGAGTCATTGGGGACATAGAACGGACAGCGTGCGCAGGCCAGCCGGTGGGGGCACTTGGCGAAGAAGTCGTAGCTGCAGTAGCCCTCGCCCAGGTCGTTTCCCGCGTTGCCACCGGGCACCAGCCCTTCGAGCTCGTGTTCCCAGGCGGAGAGATCCCGCTGCAAGAGGTAGAGCTCGAGGCGTGCGTCGAGGAAGCTGGTGGACACCAGGACATCGGCGCGCAGGGTGTCGTGGCCGGTCAGAATGCCGGGCTGATAACGCCCAGTGACGCGAACGATGCACCGGTCGCCGTCCGCGTCTGCCAGATGAATCAGGTCGACTGGTTCCAGCTCTCCCACAGCGCGCCTCCGCTTGGCCTAGCTGGTGCGAGTAGCGTGCATCCTCTCTCAGGGGGTGCGTGCGGACGAAGGAGACCCCCGACAAACGTTCGACGCGATCAGCGGTCCAGGCCGGTGCCGGTGAGACAGCCGTCGATCACGTGGGGTCAGTACTGCAGCATCTTGAGCTTGCGCTTCACAGTGCGGGTGATCTGGACCGGATGGAGCCGAGGCCGGTGCGAAGCGGCCGGAGATCTCGATCCGGTTGACGTGGCCTTCGACAGGGCCGGAACTCCAGGGCACAGGAACGTCGTGCGACCGTGCGGGCCATCATCGACCACGTGCCGCCCAGCCTGGAGTGCCAGTCGTTCGAGCAGGCCGCCAGCAGCTACAAGTGGACCAAGACGGACAAAAAGTACGTGCAACGGCTCCTGGAGTTCAAGGTGCAGGCGGATGACGTGATGCACCGACAGATTCGCACCAGCCGTGGCGTCATCACTAAGCACGACCTCCCCAACTCGAGGTACATAAAAGCCCTGTTGTGGGAGTGCATTGACCGGCTTCAGCGAGGCCGACACTCGCCATCATCGGCTTAGGCCATTGTCCCGCCGGCGCGCGCTCCACTGGCGGCAGTACCAAGCCGGGGCGTAGCGCCCTGATCGCGGCTCATGCCAAGGGAGGTGTCTGCGGCGGAGTCTTGCCATCCCGCAGAGAACCCTTCGCCCCAAGGGGCCGCGCCCATGAACGCCGGTCCGGCCGGCCCGGGGGCGACCGGATACAGTGCCCGGGACGGCAGCCTGGTTTGTGAGGGGAAGCGTGACCGACACCAGCGACACCCGACCCGCCGACAGTGAAGCGCAAGCGCCGCGGCAGAGCCGACTGCACCGCCTGATGCGCTACATCCCCCTGATCGCCCCCGTCCTGCTGTGGGCCGTGCCCTGCTGGGTGCTCCTGCACAGCGGCCAGCACTGGCCGCTGCCCGTCACGCTCGCCGGCACCGCCCTGTTCGTCCTCGGCCTCGTCGGTATGCCGCTCGCGATGGTGCGCGGCCACGGCCGGCGCCAGCAGGACCGGGCGGCGATCGTCGGTGACACCCTGCTGGGCACCAGTTGGGTTCTGTTCACCTGGTCCATTCTGCTCGGCGTCCCGTTGCGGCTCGTCCTGACCGTGACCGGCGTCGACGAGAGTCAGGACCGGGCTCGAATTGTCACTTGGGCCGTCCTCGGCATAACCGCCGTACTACTCGCCTGGGGGTACGCCGAAGCCCGCCGCGTGCCACGCGTGCGCCAACTCGACGTGCAACTCCCACGGCTGGGTGCCGGGTTGGACGGCATCCGCGTCGTCCTCATCACCGACACCCACTACGGTCCCCTCGATCGCACTCGCTGGTCGGCACAGGTATGCGAGACGGTGAACACCCTGGAAGCCGACCTGGTCTGCCACACCGGTGACATCGCGGACGGCACGGCCGAACGCCGCCGTGCCCAGGCCGCCCCACTCGGAACCGTGCGGGCCACCCGGGCCCGTGTATACGTCACCGGCAACCACGAGTACTACAGCGAGGCCCAGGGCTGGGTCGACCTGATGGACGAGCTGGGCTGGGAGCCGCTGCGCAACCGCCATCTGCTGCTCGAACGCGGTGGCGACACCCTCGTGGTCGCCGGCGTGGACGACGTCACCGCCGAATCCTCCGGCCTGGCCGGCCACCGCGCCCACCTCGCCGGAGCCCTGAACGGCACCGACCCCGACCTGCCCGTCCTGCTCTTGGCCCACCAGCCCAAGTTCATCGACCGGGCCGCAGCAGGCGGCATCGACCTCCAACTCTCGGGCCACACCCACGGCGGCCAGATCTGGCCCTTCCACCACCTCGTCCGCATCGACCAGCCCGTCCTCGCCGGCCTCAGCCGCCACGGCACCCGCACCCTCCTCTACACCAGCCGCGGCACCGGCTTCTGGGGCCCGCCGTTCCGCGTCTTCGCCCCCAGCGAGATCACCCTGCTCATACTCCGCTCCCCGCAGCGGCCTCCCACGCGATAGCACGGAGCGGGCCGACAATCCCTCATGGACCGGTTCACCGAGTCAGATCCTGCCTCGTCCTCCCTTGCGCGGACGCCGTCGGTCGGCCATTTCAACCCAGAACGCATCCCTGACCTTGCGCCGCCATCCGACGCACACCGCCGTTGAAACCGCTGGACAACACAGACTGCGGCCAACCTTTCCGGTCAGAGCTCTTCCCCGCGTGCGCCGACACCTGGGCACCGGGGCCGGGCCCGTGAAGGGTGCTGTCCGAGCTGCGGATACCCCTCGGCTCGTGTCCACGACCACTACCACCGGCAGCTCCAGGACAGGGACTGTCCTAAAGATGACACTCCCGACTGATTCGCTGCTCCGCCGGTCAACATTTGGCGGTCCTGGTTGAACGACGAGGACCTCGTCGGGCTGTTGAGCGCAAGGCAGATGTCGGCGATTCGAAAACCCTTGCGGTCATACCAAAGCCGCACTGGGTTGGCAGCTTAGGTCCTTTCAGGACAGTGACTCCTCGGGCGTCCTCCCTATTGACTGCTCTGCCCAGACGGTCTTTCCCTTGTCCCAGTAGCGGGTACCCCACTGGTCCGCGAGGGTGGCGACGATGAACAGTCCTCGGCCTGTCTCATCAATGGTGCGGGCGTGTTTCACGTATGGAGCGCTGTTCGAGGCGTCGCTGACCTCGCTGGTCAGCATCTCGTCAAGGATCAGGCGTAGCTGCAGGGGCGGAGCGCCGTAGCGGACCGCGTTGCCGACGAGTTCGCTGACGATGAGCTCATTGGTGAACGCAATCTCCTCGTCCACGCCCCAGGCATCAAGTTGGCACCGGGCTGCCGCACGGGCGATCGGGGCGGCCTCGGGACCCGGCGGCAGGGAGAGGGCCAGCACCTGATCTGGGGGCAGCGCTTTCGTACGCGCGAGCAGCATCAGTCTCTCGTCGGTCCGGTGGCCGTGTGTGAGCGCATGCGTGATGTCGTCGCGCAGCTCGGGCAGACTCCGCTTGCTGCCGCGGTCCAGGAGCGGGCGCAGTGGCCCTGCCAGGACCTCGTCTGCGAGTGGCGCGGTGGCCATGGCCAGGGTGGTGCCTTCGGGGAGGCTGACCGTGGTCGCGGGAAACGGGGCGTTGCCCGTTCCGGCGAGCAGGGGGCCTGGAGGCACGGCCAAGGTGGACGAAGTGCCGTCGGGGAAGACGGCCACTGGCTCCGGGAGACCGGCACGGGCGAGGGCGCACGTGAGAGTGACCGGGTCGTAGATCGCGATGGCGCAGCTGGCAGTGAGCGACTCACGATGCAGGGGATCCCCGGGCGGCAACGCGGCACGTTCAGCTGCGAGACGGATCGCGGTGTCGCTCAACCGGGCCAGTAGCTCGTCGGGCCTCAGGTCCAGCGCGGCAATTGAGTGGAGCGCCGTCCGAAGCAGCCCCATCGTGACCGCCGCGGCGACGCCTCGCCCAGCGACGTCGCCGACGACCAGCGCGGTCCGTGCGCCGGGCAACGCGATCGCGTCGAACCATACGCCGCCACCCTCCGGCCCTGGAAAGTGCAGTTGGCAGACCTCCACAGAGCTTGGCGTGGCTGGGCGCTGGGGCAAAAGCCTGCGCTGGAGAGTCGCTGCGATGGTCCGCTCACGGGTGTACCGACGGGCGTTGTCGATGCAGAGAGCCGCGTGCGTGCACACGTCGGACGCAAGCTGGAGGTCCTCCTCCTCGAAGGGATCTTCGTGCTGGTGGCGGTAGAAGCTGACTACCCCCAGAGCATGACCACGCAACGCCAGCGGTGCCACGATCAGAGAGTGGACATCGGACCGCCTGATGGAGTCCGCTCGGGCTGGGTCGGCGGCGAGCCACGCGCTGTCAGCGTCGATCGGGACGAGCCGTGGGCGGAGGTCGGAAAGTACGTGCGAGTAGGGGGTGCCGGATGGCAGCGGGCGCACGTCTCCCACCCGGTATGCCGAGATCCGTCCCCGGAAGGCTGTTCGGCGTAGGGGAACGTCCTGGTCGACGGGGACCTGTGGAGGGTCCTCGCCGCGGACGACGTCTTCGATGACTTCGACGACGGCGATGCCGGTGAAGGCAGGCACTACTGCGTCCACCAGTTCTCGGCACACAGCCAGCACGTCCAGCCGCCGCCCCACCCGTGCGCGGACCGTGTCCAGGAGGGCCAGGCGTTTCAGCGCGTTCTCACGCTCGGTAACGTCAACCGCTGACGCCACCAGACCGAGCACGTCCCCACGGCCGCCCTCCAAGCGGGCGAAGGAGACGGAGTAGATGCGGCGTCTGTGCAGGCCAGGCGCTTCGCCGGCCCGGACGAGCCGGTTCAGTACCGGCACTCCGCTCTCCATGACCCTGTGAGCCACCGCGAGCTCTTCCTCAGGGTCTTCGAGTTCGAACGCCTCGGTGAACCGCTTGCCGAGCAGGTCTGCCACTGGCGTGTCGCGCAGCCAACGGGTGCCGGTGTTCATGCGGACCACGCGCAGTTGGTTGTCCAGGACGTACATTCCCAGCGGGGACTGGGTGAACATGGCCTTCAAGACCGCCACGTCCTGCTGTGAAACGGCGTCCGCTGCAGCGCGTACCTGCCAAACAACGGAAGTGCCGTGCAGCACCGGCCTGACCAGCACCGGGGCCCCTTCGGAGAGGCTGCCGCGACGCCCTCGGTCTCCAGCGCCGATCTCGCGCATCAGCGCGACGACGGACTGGCCTACGGCTTCCTCGGCGGACCATCCGAACAACTCCTCCGCAAGACGCTGCCACTCGATCACCCGCCCGTCCTCAGCGATCACCATGAGCACGTCGCGGTCGGGCATCAAAAACACCTCCCGCTCTCATCCCCGGGTTCATCCACGCCCCGGTCTGCGCAGTGCACTCCTCCATCAGTTCAAGCGCGTGGCGGTTCCTCGGCAACCCGACCCGGGCGCTTCAAGCTGTAACGGCAGGCTGATCTACCTCCTGAAGAGGATGCCGCGAAAGCCGCCCTCCCCTACTCCACAGACGCCGGACGCATGCCGGCGTGCAGGCACTACCACCCGGACGCCGCCTTGGGGTTCGACCCGCGAGCCGACACACCGACCGCTCTTGGCCACGGTCCAACAATCGCCATGTGCACGGCGACCGCGTTGTTCTTGTTCAGGCTTCACTCGGCTCCCGCCCAAGACTGACCCGCTCTCCACGGGCGTGTCAGTGATCTTGTGTAAGTCGCCTGGTTTCATTGGATGCTGAGCCGGTCCTCGAAGAAGAGTGAGAACTGGTTCAGTGCCTCTTTCCA
>NZ_JBHVST010000102.1:0-40659 GCF_042885015.1 Streptomyces sp. NPDC058086
GTGCCCCGGCCTTCAGGCCGGGGCACTCTCGCAAGATCAGAGGTAGAGGCCTTCCCGCTCCCTTCGGCTGCTTCAGGAGGACTGCGGTTCCCGCGAGCGTCACTGAAGCACGCATTCGAGCGTTCCGGATTTCTGGCCATACGCACTGACCCGGACGGGGCGTTGACGAGACAGATGCACAGCTCAGGCACGCCGACTCCTGGCTGTCCTCCTCCCCTGGCTTGCCGCTGCCGTCTCGCAAACGATGGCAGCGGTTGCTGCGAGATCACCTCCGTCACCGTCCACCGACGGCTTGACCTGAGAGTCACTCAGCGCAGGCGGGCGATTTCTATTGAACAACGGCCCCGGTTCTTTCGTCGTAGCAAGCACAAGAGCGTGTGGCCGCAGCAGGACGAGTTAGAGAATCGGAGTCTCCTCGCATGTTCCCCAAGCGACGGTTTCGTCTGACCGCGGTGTTCATGGCCGCCCTCGTGGCGCTGCCCGCGTGCGGGCTGACCGATTCCGCACCTGGATCGGGGGAACATGCTGATCAGGCACCGGGGAATCGGTCGGCCGACGGGCGGAAGGACTGGGCTCCCTCCCAATGGTTGCGGGATGCCGGGGACTTCATCAATCCGGTGGTCAAAGGCCTTTGGAATGCAGACCGGATGTCGCACTCCCGGAACCCCGACACTCCGGTGGCGAACGGCCTCGGCGATGCCGGCGTGTCGGATCCCGAGCCCGCCCCCATCAAGGCGCAGCCGGAACCCATGCCCTACCACGCGAGTGCCGCCGTGGTCGGCAAGGTGTTCTTCGACACCCCTGAAGGTAGCAACGTGTGCTCCGGCACGGCCGTCCGGGACCCAGCCCGCCCGGGACAATCCAACTTGGTCTGGACGGCCGGGCATTGTGTGCACGCAGGCGCTCGGGGCGGCTGGTACCGCAACATCGTCTTCGTCCCGTCGTACAACAACGATGGGCTGTCCGGCCGCGCCCGGCAATACGCCTCCTTGGACCGCATCGCACCGTTCGGCACCTGGTGGGCGGACTGGGCCCAGACCTCCTCCGAGTGGATATCCGAGGGAGCTGCGACTGGTGGTGCGGGCGCGCCGTTCGACTTCGCCGTCCTGCATGTTCGGCCGCCGACCGGTCTTGCGTCCTTGGAGGAGGCGATCGGACAGGCCGCGCCCGTCCGCTTCGGCGTGCCCACGCGGACCGCTGTCTCGGCAACGTCCGCGTGGGGTTACCCCGCGGCCCCGCCCTTCGACGGGGAGCACATGTTCTCCTGCCTGAACCGGCCCGGACGGCTCTCCATCCGGGCGGACCAGCCGACGATGTACCGGATCGGTTGCACGATGACAGGCGGCTCTTCGGGCGGAGGCTGGTTCGCCCGCGACGCCGACGGGTCGCTCGCTCTCATCAGCAACACGTCCATCGGTTCCGTCTCCGCCACGTGGCTGGCCGGGCCTCAGCTCGGCTCAGTGGCGAAGGACGTCTACGGTGCGGTGAGCGCGAAATTCGCCCATGCACCTGGCACGACGTGAAGTCCGCCCACCTGTGCGTTGCGGCCAGGCCACGATGTCGTCGTCGCACGGACCACGTAGCCACATCGGAGCCCCGATCCCCGGCAGCCTTCGGAGCACCACGCGGTCACCCGCGGACCTGGCACGAGCGCAGTCCGCTCTCGCTGCCCGCAGCCGATCCTGTGCGAACCCAGCTTGTGCGGGGTACAAGGTCAATGAGTCACTGGCTCCGCAGCACCTCATGCAAGCGCTGGGCGTTTACACGACCGAATGAGTCGAAGAGCAGCCCCAACAGGGGGCTTTCCGCCCTACCCAGCCGGAAGCCAGCCATAAAACAGGCATAACATCCGGTGTGCTCACGTCAATCATTCATCAATCAGATGTAGCACAGGGCCCCTCAGCATTTGTGCCGGGGCCGTAGGCGCCGATCCGGCCTCGCTACCCGTTAGCACGAACGGGCATCACGAGGAGTCAGCGATGAGCTGGAACGTCATTGGATCCATGGGCACCGAAGAGCGGGAGCAGGCTCTGTTCGCCAAATGCAGCGAGCACGTGCCGGCACTGTTGGCTTATGTATCCCGGATGTTGGGCGGCGACCGCCACAAAGCCGAGGACATCGTGCAGGAAACCCTGCTGCGCTGTTGGCGCAAATACCGCTCGGGCGATGAGATGCTGCGCCCTTGGCTGTTCACCGTCGCACGCAACCTGGTCATCGACGGACACCGCAAGAAGCTGGTCCGCCCCCAGGAGGTGGACGGCGCCGTCTGGCTCGGACAGGAGGCCTGCCAACTCGACCACATCGAAAGAATGTTGTCCGCAGTGGTAGTCAGTGAGGCTCTCAAGGCCCTGTCTCCGATCCACCAAGGCGTGCTGTACCAGACGTACTACCTCGGCAAGACCGTCGAGGAGGCGGCCGAGACACTTGGCATCCCTGTGGGCACGGTGAAATCACGGATTTTCTACGCTCTTCGTATCCTTCGTCTCGCGCTCCAGGAGCGCCGTGCCATTCCGGTCGGGAGCGACACCGATACCCCAAACATCCTGCGCCACCGGTCAAGTTCCGCCGCCTGATCGGCACAGCGAAGAATCCGCATGGTTCGCCGACAGCACGCTGGTCGAGCGGACCACCCGGTTCACCATGCTGGTCCACCTGCCCCGCGAGGAGGGATACGGCACGATCCCACGGACAAAGAACGGACCCGCTCTCGCCGGCTATGGCGCACTGTCGATGAACAAAGCACTCACACCAGTGATCACGACGCTACCCGAGCAGCTCCGGCGATCGCTGACCTGGGACCGGGGCAAGGAGCTCTCCCAGCACGCCCAGTTCAGACTCGAGACCGGCGTCGCGGTCTACTTCGCCGACCCGCACAGCCCCTGGCAGCGCGGGACGAACGAGAACACAAACGGGCTTCTCCGCCAGTACTTTCCCAAGGGCACCGACCTGTCCAGGTGGTCGCCCGACGAACTCCAGGCAGTGGCTCACTCCCTCAACAGCCTGGCCCCGCAAAACACTCGGATGGAAGACCCCGGCCGAGGCACTCAACGAACACCTAGACTCGGCCCAGAAGAACGGTGTTGCGACGACCGGTTGAATCCGCCTTGACAGCCGTGATCCGCGTGATGAATGAGCTGTCCGGGCTCAACCTCGCGGGAAGCGAGGGCGTACTCGAGCGTGGACAGCACCAGGTCGGCGTCCGCACGGGCGGAGGTCTCCCAGGCCACCACCCGGCGGGAGAACGCGTCCCGGATCGCGGAGAGCCACAACGGGCCCTCGCCGGTCGCGATCATCGTCAGATCGGTGACCCACAGCCGGTTCGGCGCACTCGCGGTGAGTCGCGCTGGACCAGGTCCGGGGCCAGGGTGGCCTTGGGGTCCCGGCGTGTGAAGCCACCCCGGCGCGGGCTGATCCCCGCGATGTCGGCCTCGCGCATCAGGCGCTCGACCCGCTTGCGGCCCACGTGGACGCCCTCACGCTTGAGCACAGCATGCACGCGCGGCGAGCCGTAGATCCCGCCCGAGTCGGCGTGGATCTCCTTGATCTGCTCGGTGAGTTCCGCGTCCCGGCGCACGCGTTCACATGGCTCGCGCTCAGCACGGCGCCAGCGGTAGTACGTCGAGGAAGGGACGGACAGTTCCCGCAGGACGGGCTCGACCCCCAGGTGCGGGTGCTCGTCGATGAGCGCTGTCACCTGGGCCGGGTCGGGTCGAGCTGGGCCGCGAAAAAAGCCGAGGCTGTCCGCAGGACCTCGTTCGCCCGCTTGAGCTGGGCGTTCTCCTTGCGCAGCGCCGCGAGCTCGGCCCGCTCGTCGGTGGTGAGCCGGTCGTCGCGCTCGCTGGCGTCCGCCTCGGCCTGGCGGATCCAGCCGCGCAGGGCCTCCGGGTGCACGCCCAGGTCAACGGCGAGCTTCTTGATCTGGGGCTTCGGATCGGAGGTGCGGTACATCCGCACCACACGCTCACGCAACTCCAGCGAGTACTTTCTGGGGGGAGCCATGGTCGATGTTCCTCTCATGAGAACCATCTGACCCTCTGTCACCATCCTCCGCATCTCGGGGGAACCTCAACCATCGACACGTCAAGGCCCAGGTCGTATGCTGCCCCAAGATTCCAAGTTGGCCCGAAAGGATCGAACAGCAGGCCCGGCACGGAAGTCCACGCGTGATACGCGCGGTGCACAGGTGCCGACTCGAAGGCCAGGCGGGGAAGGACTTTAGTTTGGTGCGGTTCGCGGTACTGGGACCGATCAGCGCGTGGCGTAGCACGGAAGAGATCGAGCTCGGCCCGCCGCAACAGCGGACGGTGCTTGCCGCGTTGCTGCTGGCAGAGGGCGCCCAGGTGTCCGTCGGCGCACTGGTCGACGCCGTATGGGGGACCGCCTCACCCGCCTCCGCGGTGTCCACGCTGCGCGTCTACGTCCACCGGCTGCGGCAGTTGCTGGAGCCGGGTGTCGACAAGGCGTCGTCGGTGATTCAGTCCGTCGGCGACGGCTACCGTGTGCGCACGACGCCGGACGAACTGGACCTGGGAGCCTTCCGGCGCTTTCTCGCGCAGGCTGAGCAAGCCCGCAGAGCCGGGAACATCGAGGGCATGGCGGGGCACCTCCGTGAAGCGCTCGCGCTCTGGCGGGGACCGGCGCTGGCCGGCCTCCGGGGCGAGTACGCCGAGATCCAGCGACAGCGGCTCAGCGAGTTGCAGCTGTCCGCGATGGCGGCGCGTCTGACGGCCGAACTGGAGCTGGGTGCCCACGCGGAGATCACCGGGGAGCTGACGGATCAGGTCACCGATCACCCCCTGGACGAGCGGTTCCGGAATATGCTGATGCTCGCCCTGTACCGGTCCGGCAGGCAGGCAGCGGCTCTCGACACCTACCGGGAGGCGCAGGCACTGCTCGCGGACGAACTCGGCGTCGATCCGGGCCCGGAGCTCCAGGCCATGTACGAGCGGGTGCTGCGAGCCGACCCGGGACTTTTGGGCCCTGCCGCCCTGGCCGAGCCCGCTGCCGTATCCCTCCTCCCTCCTGAGGATAAACTTGCCGTCCCGGCACAACTGCCCGCGGACCTGGCCGTGTTTGTCGGCCGGGAGACCCAACTGGCTGAGGCGACCCGCCTGGTCCCGGGCGGTACGGTAGTGATCAGCGCCATCGCGGGCATGGCCGGCGTCGGGAAGACGGCCTTCGCGGTCCACTGGGCGCGGCAGATCGCCCACCTCTTTCCCGACGGTCAGATCTGTCTCGATCTGCGCGGCTTCGATCCCGACGGAGCCCCGGTCCCGCCGGACCGTGCGCTGCGCACGGTCCTCGAGGCGCTCGGTGTCCCGCCGCAGAGCCTTCCGCAGGACCCGTCCGTGCTGGCGGCCCACTATCGCACTCTGATCGCTGACCGGCAGATCCTGCTGTTGCTGGACAACGCCCGCGACGCCGAACAGGTACGACCGCTGCTACCCGGGGCGCCCGGCTCAATGGTTATCGTCACCAGCCGGAACCGGCTGGCCGGGCTGATCGCCAAGGACGGTGCGTTGCCTCTCCACCTCGACGTGCTCTCCCCGGCCGAGGCCCGTGACCTGCTCGCCCGCCGCTTGGGGCACCGGCGCGTCGCGGCGGAGCCGGAGGCGGTAGACGAGATCATCGAGCTGTGCGCCCGGCTGCCGCTGGCACTGGCGGTCACAGCGGCCCGTGCCGCCATCCAGCCAGCGTTTCCCCTCGCGGCCGTGGTCGACGAACTGTGCGACAGCCGGGGCAGACTGGACGCCTTCGGCGACTTGGACGCCGCCGTCGACGTACGGGCCGTTTTCTCCTGGTCGTACCACGCGCTGACCCCGGCCGCCGCCCGGCTGTTCCGCCTGCTTGCCGTGCATCCCGGGCCCGACATCTCCCTCCGCGCCGCCGCAAGCCTGGTCGGGCTCTCCGTCCCGCAAGTCCGGCAGCTGCTCGCCGAGCTGACTCAGGCACACCTGGTGGACGAGCGCACCCCGGGCCGCTTCGCCTCCCACGACCTGCTGCGCGCGTACGCCGGCGAGCTGACCGAGACTGTCGACGATCCGGAGGAACTGCGGGCGACCCGTCACCGGATATACGACCATTATCTGTACAGTGCGGTCGCGGCGGGGGAGCCAGCGTTCTTCATCAGGCACCGGATCGCACTCACCCCACTGTCCCCGGAAGTGTGCCCCGAGGAGTTCACCGGCTCCAAACAGCGAGCCTCGGCCTGGTTCGCCGCCGAACAACCGGTACTGCTCGCGGTCGTACATCAGGCCGAAGCCACCAGGTTCGACCAACACACCTGGCAACTCGCTTGGGCCATCGAGCACTACCTCGGCAGGCACGGCCAATGGCGCGAACTTGACAGCGCCCTCCGCATGGCAATGGCAGCGGCCCGACGGCTCGCCGACCCAACCGCCGAGGCCCACGTCCTGCGCGGTCTCGCGCAGGCCGAAAAATATGCCGGGGAGACCACGTATGCGCGGACGCGCCTCGAGCGGGCCATTGAGCTGTTCGGCAGAACCGGGGAGAAGACCGCCCTCGCCGAGACCCACCGTCAGCTCAGCGTCGCACTGGAGCAACAAGGTGATCTCGAAGCAGCCCTGCACCACTCCAAGCTGTGCCTGCAACTACTCCCCAACACCCCAGACAATGACAAGCTGCGAGCCTGGGCGCTTACCGGGGTCGGCTGGCACAACGCTTTGCTGGGCCGCTACGAGGAGGCAATCCACCACTGCCAGACCGCACTGGCCTTCGCCCAAAAACAAGGTGACGACTACGGTGCGGTCTACATTTTCGACACCATCGGCTACGCCCAGCACCACCTAGGCCAGTACGCCGAGGCTGCCGACTCCTTCGAGCACGCCCTGGAACTCATCCGAAGGGTGGGCGGCATTCCCTGGACAGAAGCCACGACCCTCAAGCACCTGGGCGACACCTGGCTGAGTCTCGGCCACCCGGACGCGGCGCGCACCGCATGGACAAACGGCCTTCACATCCTGGAAAAGCTCAGGCATTCCGACGCCGAACTCCTCCACGCGAGGTTGCGTGAGCTCGACAAGCCGAGCGGTCCCGCCAGAAGCCATGCTCACGGCGTATAGCCAGGGGCTGTCAAACGATTGGCAGGGACTGGTCCGAAAATGAAGGATGAGCCCGGGTCGGTGGCGTGATTGGTGGAGTGCGTTCATGCGGCTTCGATGGGGTCGAAACGGACGGTGTATCCGAGTGCGTTGGCTTGCCGGGCCAGACGGCGCATGGCGCGTTCGGGATCGAGGTGGGTGAAGTAGTCGCCGCCGAGGTCGTGGTAGTTGACGTCATCGGTGATCATGTGCCAGACCGCGATGAGGATCGAATGCTCGAGGGCGACGAGAGCCTTCTTCTTGCCCAGACGGGGCATGAGGCGGTGGTAGCGGGCGCCGAGGTACGTGGTGTTCCTGGTGCGGGAGGCGGCCATCGCAGCGGTGCCCAGAGCGGCCCCCAGCCACCGGTTGCCGTGGCGTCGTCTGCCGGAGCGGTGCTTTCCGGCGGATTCGTGGTGGCCGGGACAGAGGCCGGCCCACGAGGCGAGGTGGCCAGCGGTGCGGAAGCGGGCCATGTCGCCGCCGGTCTCCGCCACGATCACCTCGGCCGTGGCCCGGCCGACGCCGGGGATCGTGGCCAGCAGTTCAAGCTGGCGGGAGAAAGGGAGGATCTCCTCCTCGATCCGCGCTGACAACTCAGCGACCGCCTCGGTGAGATGGTCGATACGCTCCAGATGGATCCTGCAGAGGAAGGCATGGTGCTCGCCGAAGTTCCCGGTCAGCGCCTCCACCAGGGCCGGAATATTCGGCCGCATGCGGGCCTTGGCCATGCCGGCCAGGACGTGGACGTCGCGTTCGCCGTCGATGAGCGCGGCCAGCATGGCCCGTCCGGAGACTCCCATGATGTCGGTGGCCACACTGGAGAGTTTGATGCCCGCATCCTCCAGTTCCTTCTCCAGGCGCTGGACTTCGCGGGACCGCTCCATGGTCAGGCTGGCGCGGTAGCGGGTCAGGTCGCGCAGGTGTCGGATTGGTTCCGGCGGTACGAAGGAGGCTTTGAACAGGCCGCACTCGCCCATCTGGCACAGCCACTGGCTGTCGGCGACATCCGTCTTGCGGCCGGGTAGCCCCTTGGCATGCGCGGCGTTGACCAGGATCACGTTCAGGCAGTCCTCCAGCAAGTAGAACGCCCCGCGCCAGTAGTCGCCGGTAGCTTCCATCACCCCGAGGGTGACCTTCTCGGCCACGAGCCAATCCCGCATCTCCAACAGGGCGTTGGTTGTGGTGACGAAGGTACGGATCTCCTGCTTGCGCGAGCGTCGGCGTCCCGGGTTCGGCGTGCGGACGCACGCCTTGAGGTCCCTCTTGCCGATGTCCAGTGCGGCACATCGCTGGTGCAGTACGTCCATCAGGCCTCCCGGAACGACGCCAACTGCGCGCGCCGTCCGGGAAGACCACGGACACAGGCCCGAAGGCAGCATGGACGAGATCTACCCCGACAAGCGCCCCAACAGCGCCCCCGCACTCCCCAACACGACCACCGATTGATCGGCTACACCATCACGCGGGACACGATCGGCGTTTCTGCCCCATCTTCGAACCAGACGGACTTCGAGCCCGAGAAGTGGAGTAAACAGGCAGCCAGGTTGATGTCTCGACGAGTGCGAAGATGAACCTATAGTGCAGAAGCCGCGAAAACTACCGGCCCCAAAGCTCACTTAACGACACAGTCCTTCTCTAAACGCCCATTGAGTGGGAATTTAGAAATGGTCTATGCCGGTAAGTGACTTTCATAGCTGTCAGGCTTGAGGTGTTTGCCCTATACGCGCACTCTCGCGTCCATCGAGCTGCGAACTTGGCCGCCCGTTTACTCCGGTTCTCAGTACGAAGTCCGTCTGGTTTGAAGATCAGGCAGAAACGCCCAGCGGCAGCGGAACAGCGCCGTCCGCCGCATCCATGATCACGCTACGGCGTGAGCCAGCGGAAGCCGTACCCCAGCGACCTGTCCGACGCCCGATGGGCCTTAATCGAGCCGACGTTGACGGCCTGGAGAAAGGCTCGGCTCGACCGCAGGCCCACCGGGCAGCCGGCCAAGGTCGACCTGCGCGACGTATTCAACGCACTCCTCTACATCAACCGCACGGGAATCCCCTGGAAATACCTCCCGCACGACTTCCCCAACCACGGCACTGTCTACGCCTATTACGCCGCCTGGCGCGACGAGGGAATCCTCGCCCAGCTCAACTACGACCTGACCGGCCTGGCCCGCGTGAAAGAGGGCCGCAAGCCCCAGCCGACCGCTTCCGTGATCGACACCCAGAGCGTGAAGACCTCCACCAACGTGCCCCTGACCAGCCAGGGAACCGACGCCGCCAAGAAGATCGTCGGCAGAAAACGAGGCATCCTCACCGACACGATCGGACTCATCCTCGCCGTGACCGTCACCGCCGCGAGCCTGTCCGAGAATGCCGTCGGAATCCAGCTCCTCGACCAGGCCAAGAAGACCTACCCGACCATATCCAAGAGCTGGGTCGACACCGGCTTCAAGAACGCCGTCATCGAGCACGGCGCCAGCCTCGGAATCGACGTCGAAGTCGTCAACAGAAACCCAGGAGTTCGCGGCTTCCACGTTGTCAAAAGGCGCTGGGTTGTCGAACGAAGTATTGGTTGGATCATGCTGCACCGGCGCCTCGCCCGAGACTACGAGACCCTGCCCGCCAGCTCCGAAGCCATGATCCACATCGCCTCGATCGACAACCTAACCAAGCGCATAAAGGACGAGACGACACCCACCTGGCGGGGAACTTACTAGGAGATAAAGGGCAATTCACCTAGATCAAACGCCCCCTGAGAGAGTGGTACGAGTATGATGTCCGTTTCGCCCTTTCGGGAGGGGTAAGCGGGCTGGCCGCGGCGTCGCCGGGCGGTTACGGCCGCGGCGGGGTGAACAAGCCCTGCTCGGTCTCGACCAGGATTCCGCGCTCGGTCAGCCGCTTGAGCTTCAGGCGGGTGTTGTTGATGTTGTTGGGCGCAATCTCTATGTCCATCGCCTCGCACGCCTGCCGCGCCCGCAGCGGCGTGTCGGCCGCGGCGAACACCGCCATGATCTGCTGGTAGGCCGGATGGTCCGGCAGCTTCGGGGCCGGCGGCTCGGGCGGCTGCGGATCGGGCAGCGCCAGCAGGTCTTGCGGGTGGTCCGGACCTCCTCGGCGGCCCGGCCGAGCTCGTCCAGCCGTGCGGTCAGGTGCGCGATCTGCTCCCTCGTCGCCTCGGCCTGCTCGGCGATCTCCCGTTCCCGCTCATCCAGTCGCGCCAGCACCGCCCCGAGGGTCAGCTCCCCGCCGGTCATGCGCTGCGCCAGGCCGTAGCTGTGGCCCCGGTCAGCCGGCGCAATATCACCGCGGTCATTGCCCAGTACACCCGCGATTCCGAACTGCGTGGCATGTGCTCGCAGTCGCGCACCAGCCTGCGGTGCAGCATCAAGATCTCGTAGGCGCGCTCCACGATCCACCGTTTGGGGATCGGCACGAACCCGGTCTGGGCCGGGTTGCGCTCGACGATCTCCACCGCGATGCCCACCTTCGACCGTGCGCGACGACGGCGTTCTTGAAGCCCTGGTCGACCAGGGCCTTCTCCGCGGTGTCGGTATGGGTGCAGCGGCGGACCCACAGGCGCAACCGGACCAGGTCCATCCCGACCGCAGCACACAACATCGCATTCCGCTATGGTGCCAAGTCCTTGTTCGAGCGCGGCCACGCCCCCTGCACGACCTGCCCTGAAGCCGGCCCTGCCGCCGACTTAACACCACACCGATCCGGTCGTTGGAGGCGGCGGTCTCGCATGGCGCCGCTCCTTGCCTCCTGGCGCAGATCGAGCTCGTCGAGTACCCACCCTCCCGCCACGTCCGCACCCTGGAGCCCCGCCCGCGACAAGCCGGACGACGAGCCGAAGCTGTCGGGGAACTGCGCGGACACTGACAACCGCACCCAACGACCGAAGGAAGTACATCGTGGACCGGGTCACCGTCCGCGAACAGATCATCGAGACGAATACCAGGAAAGGCAGTAACTTGCCCCACATGCAGTCTCTGGTTGATCCGCTGTCCGATGTTCTCGCTTCGTTGAACGTCAGGGCCGGGTCGTTGTCGGGCCTTGAGGCGTGGGGCAGCTGGGCGCTCCGCTTCGGTGTTCACGAGCACATCAAGATCGGCGCCGTACTCGACGGATTCTGCTGGCTCACGGTCGACGGTGCCGAGCCGGTGCGCCTCGAGGCCGGTGACTGCTTCCTGCTGGCCGCGCACGAGTGGTTCGCCGTCTGCGGGGACCTGGATGCGCCGTACCGCAGCGCCGAAGAGGTTTACCGAGCCTCCTCCAGCCGCATCGTGCAGATCGGGGAGGCGGACCACGCCGCCGACCAGGAGCGGACGCTCATCCTCGGCGGCAGTGTCGACTTTCTCGACGCCACGGTCGCCCTGCTGCTCAGCGGCCTGCCCCCTGTGGTCGCCATCCGCGCCACAACCGCTCAGGCCAAGGCGATCCAGCCGCTGCTGGCACTGTTCGTCGACGAGGTGAGCGCCGTACGCCTGGGCACCTCCGTGGTGTCGGAGCGGCTCATCGAAATCCTGTTCATCCAGGCGCTGCGGGCTGTCGTGGCGGGAGCGGACGCACCACACAAAACGGCCCTGCCGGGCTGGCTCGGTGCGCTCGGCGAGCCACGCATCGGCCGTGCACTGTTGATCATGCACCAGCAAGCGGCCCGCCCATGGACCGTCGCCACGCTCGGCGCCCACGTGGGCATGTCCCGGGCGAGCTTCGCCGCCCGCTTCAAGGAACTCGTCGGACTGCCACCACTCGTCTACCTCCAGCGCTGGCGGATCCTGGCCGCCAGCCGGGAACTGCGCTGCACCAAACGGACCGTAGCCTCAATGGCCGCCGAATGGGGCTATTCGTCGGAGGCCGCATTCAGCACCGCGTTCAAACGGGTCACCGGCATCTCGCCGACGCAGTACCGCAGCGCCCCGCTCGCAGCGGTGCCCGCGAGGCTGAACGGCTGGCCCGCGCTCCCCTTCCGCGTCCCGGCCCCCGTGGACGGACACGCAGATTCCTCAGACGCCTGATCATCTGCCTGTTCGGAGGATCAGCCGTGCCGACGGTCGTGGTAGCACGTCCACGGCGCCAACACGGATCAGTGGAAGGCTGAACAGGCGCTACGAGAAGCTGGGCGTCACGGGAGTCTTCGTATCCCGGATCGCTTTGCGTGCGATGACGTTCGGCGGGGCGGGGACGCCGCCGTGGAGCCGCATCGATGGTGTGGACGAGAAGGCTGCGGACGAGCTTGTGGGCGTGGCTCTCGACGCCGATGTCAACCTGGGAGCCCGATCGCCGGCGGGTTCCTGTCCGGCATGTTCGACCGCAACGGCACCACGCGCCGCGCCCTCGCCCCGCTCCCGCTTCACCCCGACCTCTTCGACGGAGCAGGGCCCACCCCCGTGCCGTCGCGCACGCCAGTGACACTGATCTGCGTCCGTCAGATCGTGCACTCGCGGTGGCGCACCCGGATGAGCGGGCTCTCCCCCGGCTCCGAACCTTCGCGTGGAGCCGAACGCTGTGGGCCGACGCGGGCGTCTGGTGGCGGCCGCCGAATCGGTTCTCGCTGATCTCGCCGAGCAGCTCGGCGACACAGGGTTCCTCGTGCTGCTCGCCGAGCGTGAGGCGCGGATCACGGACGTGCAGGGCCCCGTCTCCTGGTCGGTGTCGAGGCGATGAAGGTGGATCGGCAGCTGACCTCGGCCTGCTTGACCTGGGGCAACACCGGTTTCAACGCGCACGCCCTTCATTGGACATGGCGTTGGACATCGCGTCCAAATCAAAGTAATCTCCGTGTTGCCCGACGCTGCTGCGGACCGTGGGCAGTTATCGGTAGGTGCTGCATCCGGCAGCCGGTACTCCCCCCGTCCCGGCTGCCGGATGTACATCCGCCACCACCGAACGGGGAGATCTCGCGGGGCCGAGACACCGGAGGAATACGACACTGCTGCGTAATGTCTCGGCCTCTCGTCAGCAGCTGATGTCCTGCGCGTGCTTGCGAGGCGGCGGACAGCGTGCCGCTTGTCACGCGCGCCACCACGTCGACTGCGCCGTTCGGCGCGCCCCTGCACTGCTTCATCTGAGCAGTATCGCCAGCCGTTCTTGGCGATCCGCTGCCCTCTGGAGCGACTGGATTTCAGGAACACCTAGGAGATTCGGCTTGGCTACGACCGAAGTATCCCGTCCCACTCTGCTCCTTGTGCATGGCGCATGGCACGGACTCTGGTGCTGGGAAAAGCTGGAGCTCCAGCTCATTGCCGACGGTTGGGCGACTCGAACGGTCGGGCTGCCCAGCGCTGCGAGGTCAGGCCTCCCGACCGCCGAACCGCTCGCCGGCATTCACACGGACGCGCAGACCGTCCTCAAAGCCCTTGAAGACATCAAGGGTCCAGTGGTGGTCGTGGGGCACTCCTACGGCGGCATTCCGGTCACACAAGCCATCGCCGACGCCAGCAACGTCTGCCATGTGATCTACCTGGCGGCATATCAACTCGACGTGGACGAAAGCCTGTACGGGTTCCACGGCGCGCCAGAACCGGAGTTCGCGACAGGAGTCATCCAGCCTGCGGAAGAGAGTGTTGCGGTGGCGGCGTTCTACGCTGATGTACCCGAGGAGGAGGCCGCGCGAGCGGTCCAGAAGCTCGTGCCGCAAAGCGTGAGGTCGTTCAGCGAGCGGGTGACGCAAGCGGGGTGGCGAACCATTCCGTCCACCTACATCATCTGCGAGCAGGACAAGGCTCTGCCGTCCCAGGAACAGGAGAAGCTCGCCGCCCGGGCAAATGCCGTTCACCGTCTGCAAAGCAGCCACTCGCCATTCCTGTCGATGCCCTCGAAACTTGCCGCCCTTCTCGCATGCATAGCCCATGGAAGCCGACCCGCGTACTGAGCGCGACCGCCTCGGTCACGTACCGGCCGGCGGTCGCGGCGGAGACGCCGAACCCCGCGGCGACCTCGGCCAGGGTCTCGTCCTTGCGTAGGTGAACCGGAACGAGCAGGGCCTGCCGGAAGCAACCCAGCTTGCGCCAGAGGGAACTCAGCGCACACCTTCTGGCGCAGACAAGCCAAGGAACCGTACTCGGCGACCTCATGCCGGACTTCGAGCATGGCTCGATACGGGACCAACAGGGCTCCTGTATCCAGACGTTGACGAGTGAGATCACCAGCGCAACGAGCGGAAGCCCTGCCGCGTCACGGCCCCGACCGCCAACCGCCTTCACTCAAGAACCCACACGACGAGAAGCGTTCAATGAGACGCGCCTCGAGCCGGCTCCCGCCGCCCCGAGTCCTGCCCGCTCGTAGGATGGACACATGGCATCGACCACTCGCCGCGCCTCCACCGCCTCCGGCCGGCGAGCGGCAGTGGAGGCGCGGATCTTATCCGCGATCGGAGAATTACTGCGCGACGGCAAGACCTACACCGAACTGAGAGTGGAGCAGATCGCGGTTGCCGGCGGCATCTCCCGATCGGGGTTCTACCTCTACTTCCGCGACAAGGTGGATGTTCTCCTGAGGCTGAGCTCTTTGCTCAAGTCGGACAGCTTCGAGATCGTACGGCACTGGCAGCCTTGCGGTCCGGCCGGCGGACTTGACGGGCTCGCCCGGACATACGAGCAGCTGTTCAGGCACTACTGCAAGCACGGGTCCCTCCTTGCAGCGATCAACGAAGTGGCTGGTTACGACGCGTCTGTTCTCGAGTCGAGGACATCCACTCAAGACCAATTCATCGACCGCACGATGAAGCTGCTGATCGAGGAACAGCTGGCCGGTCGCACACCTGCTGATGTCGATCCGCTGTGCGCCGCCAAAGTGATGGTGCAAGGCGGTCTCCAGGTCATCGCCCAGCACATAGCCACAAGCGATGGGCATGACGATGCCGGGGTCGCCCTCGAGATGGCTTGCGCGGCTATTGGTATGGCATCTTCCGGCGCCCTGTGAGGTCGTAGCACGATAGGTGGCCACGGCCCGCGCGGCGGCCGAGCGTGAGACGTATGCCCGGGTGGCGCACCTGTTGACCGACGAGACGACGCCTGGCCTGGACGGCTGTTGGTGATCGAGCCGGAGCTGCGCTCGACGCGGCTTGACTGACTGGTCACGGGGCCGGTGGAGGCGTCGCCGCAGAGTGTGAAGGGCGAGGTCGAGAAGCTGCTGTTCCTGCGTGGCCTGGGAGCCGACGCCTTGGACCTATCGCCGCTGCCCGCCAAGCGGCGCCGCCATCTGGCCCAGATCGGCCGCCGGCTCACGGCGCAGGCCCTCGTGCGGCGCGAGCCCAACCGCCGCCACCCCATCCTGCTGACCGTTCTGGCCCAGTCCGCCGTCGACGTGCTCGACCCCGTGGTGCAGCTGTTCGAGAACTGAAACCGCGGCGACATGGGCGCCGGGCTGCAGGCGGACCCTCCAGCACCGCCGTCCACGACGTTCGCCGGTCTCCAGCGCGGCCAAGAGCCCCAGCCGGGAAACACCGTTCGACGGTCACGAAGATGTCCCGGAAGTACAAGAGCACCATCGAGACACCAGACAGACCACGCCGTTGCATCCAGGTCACCATTCCCCGCGACGAGGGGAAGAAGCCACTGGTCGCCCGCTTCGGCGGGATCCCGCAAGGGGCCCTCGGAAAAGGACCTCAGCCGGAGGCACCTCGTCGGCGGCCTACTTCACTCGGCGAGAGGTCCGGAGACACGGACCGGGAGTAATCCCGGCACTGCGCTCCGGGCCTACTCAGCGACGGGGCGGGTCAGGGGGTGAGGAGTATGCCTTTGAGGAGGAAGTCGAGGTTGGCTCATCCGAATCCTCGCCATTTGAGTAGTTTCGCCCGTGTCGCGTGTCGCTCGACCTGGCCTGAGCTCCAGAGGGTGGAGAGCCCGGCGGTGACGGTGTCGAAGTCGCGGCGTAGTCCGTTCACGAGGGAGTGCAGGGCAGGGAGGTCGTCGGCGAGGACGCGGTCCATCCCGGCCGGGGGCCCCGCACCGACGGTGGTACCCAGCTCCACCTGGTCGCCCCGGTGACCGGACCGACGCGGTCACCGTCCAGCGCGAGCTGGACGGCAAGACCCAACGAGATCGCCAACGCTTCTACGGTGTCACCGACTTGACGGCAGGCCCATTCACACCAGTGACACCAGCCGCCCGCTCAACACCCTCGACATCACACGATCACCCCGGACGCATCACCTGAACGCCGCCGTCCTGCCACGGCTGCACCGCCACCACGCGGCACCCCCTCGGTCCGCCACTCTGCGGGCCTTCCCGCGCCCTCGGCGGCCCACCCGAGCCTCCCCTGAACTTACGGCCGACTGTCTCCGTAGTGCTAGTGAGACGCTGCATGTATCCCTGCAACACCACCCCATATCCAGGAGAAACCGCATGCCCAGGCAGTCCGACACGGAGATCGCCAGCCCGCACTTCAGGCCGCGAAGCCGACGTTGACCTCGATTCGCGGCGGCCGTGATTGCTTGACCGAGCGGTCGGCTCGCACCGACTGCTCCACGTGATCGCGGGAACGGGGCCTTCGCGTATCGCTCCACTGCGGAGGTCTTCAAGGCTTCCACGTGCTCCACAGCCCGCGGCAGGCCCCGGCCCCGTCCCACCCGCACAAGGGATCTACGCAGCCGAAGAGCCGGGGACTGCGCGAGGGCGCCAGTGAGCACGCGGATCCGGTCGGCCACCGCATGTGCTCGGGCGCGACCCGGCCGCAGCAGCATGATCAAAGACTCGGTGGTATTCGCGCACCACACGGCCAGCGGATGAAACCCGAACGTCTCCATGAGGGTGACCGCCGCCCGGCACGCTTCGACACCGAAGTCGTGATGACGGTATCAAGGTCGATGAGGTTCCAGCCGCACACCCGCCTGCCCGCCATCGCACCGCCCACGGCCACTCAACACTACGACAACAAGTGGAGTGAAATGCCCATCAAAGAAGTTCAGCGGAAATTGCTCAAAGCTCTCGCAGATCTCGAAGCTCAGCAGCATCGTGAACAAGGTTTCACAGTACTCGAGATATCCGGTCAGGCAGCTGTCAAAAGAACGACTGCCCGTTACAACTTGAATAACCTAAAACGGGATGGAGCGGTAAAGGGTGCGGGCGCTATTCGTGCTACCCAAAGGCCCAGCCCTACACTCCGCCTTACCGCGGTTGGCCGCCGATTGCTCGGATCAGGCGATTCGGAGCCAGTAGCATCCACTTCGCAGGCGGATGTACAGCAGCAGGCTCCCGTCCGCGCAGACAGTTCCACATCCTCAGACGCCCGAGAAGCCACAGCCGATCTCGCGGCTACTGAACAGCGACGCCGTTTTCTATTCAACCCAAATACCCCGCCGCTCTTGGAGGGATTTGAGCATCGTAGCGCGGCGCGGGAAGGGGTTGCTCCGCAGGCCGTGAATGCCTACCTGTACGACAACGCGCAGGCAGCTGTTGCAGATGCGGCGAAGTCTTCACCCCAGACACCGCCTCAAGTGTCTGGTTCTACTGCCGACAGCGTGATTCGTCCTCAAACCTCTGCTGCTCCGCGACGGCCTCGGCGCCGCTGAGGAGCGTTGCCGGAGAAGATCGCACGGCTCGTCAGGTCACAGTGGGCGATCGAGAACCGGCTGCACTTCCTCCGTGACACCACCTTCGACGAGGACCGATCCCAAGTCCGCACCGGTCGCGGACGCGAAAACGGCCACACCAACATCGCCGCCGGCATCAGGGAGATGTCCTACCAACCCTTCACCCGCCCACTCGACCTCCTGGGCCTGACCCCCTGGCCCAGCAACTACACCAAGATCGAAAGACTTTGCAACAACCCTGGGCACCGGCATGCCTGGGACACGGAGCGAAACAACGATGCGGAGTGGAACTTAAAATGACTGCGATTTCTGTGGGAATGCCGTCCGTTCCGGCCAAGCTGGCCGAACGCAGGGCCAGCCGCAAGGTCATGGTCGGCTCGGTCGCGGTCGGTGGTGACGCACCGGTATCGGTGCAGTCGATGACGACGACCCGTACGTCCGACGTCGGGGCAACCCTGCAGCAGATCGCCGAACTCACCGCGGCCGGCTGCCAGATCGTCCGCGTGGCCGTGCCCACACAGGACGACGCCGACGCACTCTCGCAGATCGCGAAGCAGTCTCAGATCCCGGTAATTGCGGACATCCACTTCCAGCCGAAGTACGTCTTCGCCGCCATCGACGCGGGCTGCGCCGCGGTCCGAGTGAACCCGGGCAACATCAAGCAGTTCGACGACAAGGTCAAGGAGATCGCCCAGGCGGCCAAGAACGCCGGAACCACTCTGCGCATCGGCGTCAACGCGGGCTCCCTGGACAAGCGGCTGCTGCAGAAGTACGGCAAGGCGACAGCCGAAGCGCTGGTGGAGTCCGCACTGTGGGAAGCATCCCTGTTCGAGGAGCACGACTTCCGCGACTTCAAGATCGCAGTCAAGCACCATGACCCCGTAGTGATGGTCAACGCCTACCGGCAACTGGCCGCGCAGTGCGACTACCCGCTGCACCTCGGCGTGACCGAGGCCGGCCCGGCGTTCCAGGGCACCGTCAAGTCCGCCGTCGCCTTCGGCGCTCTGCTCAGCGAGGGCATCGGCGACACGCTCCGGGTGTCACTGTCGGCTCCGCCGGTGGAGGAGGTCAAGGTCGGCATCCAGATCCTGGAGTCGCTGAACCTGCGCCAGCGCCGTCTGGAGATCGTCTCCTGCCCGTCCTGCGGCCGGGCCCAGGTCGACGTGTACAAGCTGGCCGAACAGGTGACCGCGGGCCTGGAGGGCATGGACGTGCCGCTGCGGGTCGCGGTCATGGGCTGCGTCGTCAACGGCCCGGGCGAGGCCCGCGAGGCGGACCTCGGTGTGGCCTCCGGCAACGGCAAGGGCCAGATCTTCGTGAAGGGTGAGGTCATCAAGACCGTGCCGGAGTCGAAGATCGTGGAGACGCTCATCGAGGAGGCGATGAAGATCGCCGAGGAGATGGAGAAGAACGGCACCTCCTCGGGCGAGCCCGAGGTCTCCGTCAGCTGACATATCTTCTCCACCCGCGACCAGCATCCCGAAGCCCAAGAAGACGCCCTCCGTGCGGCCGGCTGCGAGAAGGTCTTCATGGACAAGGCGTGCGGCAAGCTCGCCCGGCGCCCCGAACTCGACAAGGCCCTCCTCGTCGCCCGCGACGGCGATAGCTCGTGATCACCAAGCTCGGTCGCTCCCGGGATGCGTCATCGAACTATCCAACGACCTCCAAGCCCGAGGCGGCCTCGTCGTTCTCGATCAGGGCATCGACACCTCCACCTCCATCGGCCGCTAGTTCTTCCAGATCCTTGGCGCCGTCGCGGAGTTCGAACACGTGCTGATGTCCGAGCGAACACGGACGGCCTGGAAGCCACCCGCGCCCGCGGCCGCACCGGCGGCCAGAAACCCAAACTCGGCCTCCTCCAGGCCAAACTCGCCCGCGAGATGTACGACTCCGGCGACTACACCGTCCAACAGATCGCCGGCGAGTTCGGCTCCCACCCCACCATCTACCGCCACCTCAGCAACGTCCCCATCCAGACCAAAGGACCCGCATAGTCCACATCACCGCAGCTCAGGGGCTACTCCGTTGGTCTCTCGGCGGAAGCCACCGGGACCCCTACTACGACCGATGCCGAGCCGCGGAAGACCCACAGGCAGGCCCTCCTCGGCCTTTGCCCGCCACCGCATCAGCGTGCTGTTCGCGATGCTCAGCGACGGCACCCTCTGCGAACCCAGGGCCCCACGCCTCGCTCGACGAAAGACATAGAGGCACCCCCCGGCAGCCACCTGTCGCAGAAGCCGTCCATGAGGTCGGACAGTTGGACGGGCTCGACCAGCGCACGGGCCGACCGCAAATCGGCCGTCGTCGACCAGGGCGCCGGATCGAGCACGGAACAGATGGACGTCGGCCGGCTCCCAGCGCGTTGCGCACCACGACGACGTACTGAAAACGCCTTGCGGTGCGTCCCTGCGGGAGCCGAGCGGTGATGGGCGAGATGCGAATGCGGGAAGGTGCTGACGCGACGCGGACTCGAGACCCCGGTCCCTTGGCATGGGCTGACCGACGCCGCACCGGATGCAGTGAGCCGTCAGGTCGCACTTGCCCGGCCCCGCATCGACTCCGTCCACCCGGGCTCTTCCATTCAGAACCATGGCATAGAACCGATCCGTGCGGCTGTCCGTTGTGGGGGGGAGAGGCCCCCGCCGCTTTCGCACGGCGAGCCGAACAGGGGCGGGGAAGACATGTGCACAAGCGGACAATTGGCACGCCTGGCGGGCACGCCTGTGGCCGTGCCTGATCCGCTCTGAGACCTTGAGTCGCTTCGGTCGCTGAGAGGAGAAGAGATGCCCTCTGAACTGGGGAGTTCTCGCAGCGACCCAGCGCCGTGTGCAGCGACCGACGGTACATCGGCCGCTCAAGTTGGGCTGCGGACGGCTCTGTGGTGCGCGGCTCAGGGCTGGCCGGTGCACCAACTGGCACCGGGCCGGAAGACTCCGGCAGCGAGGTGCCGCCGCTGTCAGCAGCGGCGCCACCGGCTCAGCGACTGTCCCTGCATTGCTGCGGGGCGCTGGTGCCACGGTCTCCACGCCGCGACCACCGATGTGATCCGGATCCGTAACTGGTGGACCGCCCAGCCCCGTTTCGGGGTCGGTGTGGTGTGCGGCCCGGCCGGGCTGATAGTGATCGACGTGGACGCACACGCGGCTGCGCTGCCTGCGCGGGATCGGCTACTGCCGGGCGTCAGCGTCCCCGAGTCGGTGTCGCTGGCGGGACTGAGGCAAGGGTTCCACTCGCTGGCGCTGCTGGCGGCGCTACACGGCGCGAAGGGCCCGGCTGCGGACAGCACGACGCTGCGGGTGCGTACACCGTCAGGTGGCTTGCACATCTGGTACGCGACCACTCCCGAGCTGGGGAGGCGGTCTTCGTCCGGCTCCGGCTTGAGGCAGACGCTGGCATGGCAGGTCGATGTCCGCGCACACGGCAGTTACCTCTTCGCTCCCGGCACGAAGACCGCAGCACGCGCTGACCGTGCCGCACGGCGTCCGGCAGCGCTGCCGATGTGGCTTGCGGCGCAGCTGACCCGGACAGGGCACCGGCTCTCGACCGCACCTCCCCGGCAGGCCAGTGTGCCGTGGCGAGGCCGCCAGGTTGTGGGAGACCCACCGTGAGGCGCTCTGCCGGCCCCGATGACGAGGCGCTGTTCGATCCGGCGGAAGTCACACAACAGATCCTGCGCACGCATTCGACCGCCCTGCCCCGCCAGGCCACCGGCGAGCCGTCGAAGCATGCGGCGGGGGCCGCGCCCGAGCACGGCCTGATCCCGGACACCCTCACCGACCGCGGCAACGCCAAACTGTTCGTCTCCCTCTACGGCCGTGACTTCCGGCACGTGCCAGGCCTGGGCTGGTACCGGTGGCGCAGCTACCGGTGGGAGATCGACGACGACGACACCGTGCTGTGGGCGGCCGGGGAACTGGCCGAGTCGCTCGCCGAGGTCGCCGCCGCCGGCCGCCATACCACCACCGCGCTGCGCCGGCACCGCCACAGGGCCCTGTCCACGATCGGGATAAAGGCCATGCTGACGCAGGCCAAAGCAGCCCCCGGCATGATCCTCAACGCCGCCCTGCTGGATGCCGACCCCTATGCGCTGTGCACCCCGGCCGGAGTGGTCGACTTGCACACCGGCACACTGGCATCGCCGGACCCTGAAAGGCACTACCACGCCCGTTCCACCACGGTCGCGCCCCAGCCCATGCCCATCCCGCGCTGGCGGCGGTTTCTGACCGATAGCTTCGGCGAGGACGCTGAGGGTGCGGAAATGATCTCATTCCTGCACGAACTGCTCGGTTACTCCATCACCGGTGACGTCGGCGCGCAGATCATGCCGTTCCTGTACGGGGTGGGAAAGAACGGCAAGAGCGTGCTGCTGGACGTCATGGTCAAGCTCCTCGGTGACTACGCCGACGCGGCTCCGCCCGGATTCCTCATGGCTCGGCCCTTCGAAGGCCACCCCACCGATCTCGCGGAACTTCATGGCCGGCGCATCATCGTCTGTTCCGAACTCAAGCCGGGCGACCGCTTCGACGAGGCGCGGGTCAAGCTGCTCACCGGCGGCGACCGTATCAAGGCGCGTCGCATGCGGCAGGACTTCTTCAGCTTCCACCCCACCCACAAGCTTTGGCTGCTGGGCAACCACTGTCCCGAAGTGGGCTTGGGCGGCTACGCGTTCTGGCGGCGGATGAAGCTCATCCCGTTCGACCGCATCGTCGCGGACGACCGCCAGGTGGACAACCTCGCTGATGTCCTCGTCACCGAGGAAGGGCCCGGCATCCTGAACTGGCTGATCGACGGGGCCCGGCGCTACCTCAGCGGGTCGCGCGACCTCACCGGCCCCAGGCGCGTGCAGACCGCGACGAATGCCTACGTCGAAACCGAGGACCATACCGGCCGCTTCATCAGCGAGTGCTGCACCCTTGGCCCCGCCAAGCGAGCCGAACAAGCCCAACTGTATGCCGCGTACGAGGAGTGGTGCCGCTTGGAGGACGCTACGCCGCTCTCATCCCGTGCCTTCGCCACGCTGGTCCGCGAGTCAGTCGGCATAGCGAGCCCGAAAGAGATGATCCGGTCGAACCAGCGCAGGTTCTATCCCGGTATTGGACTATTGGCTGAGGTCAGAGCAGACGAATGAGCGCCCTCATTGAACCTTCCCAGCTCGCCCACGAGACCGGCCTGGTGTGGCTCGAGGACATCACCGACCTGGAGTACGTCCGCCAGAGCTTGGACCGCCTGCCCACGCGCGGCTGCCTTCCGTCCTATCACCGCGACGGCCGGATGGTCGGCTACGCCGTCCTCGGCCCCACCGCCCGCGCCTCCCGTGCCTCCGGCACGTTCCTGCGCCGCGTCTTCTGGCTTCTGCCCCATGACCGGGACGGGCAGCCCCAGGGCCTGTACGCATCCGGCGCACCCTCCGAGGCCATCGACCCCCGCACCCTTGCTCCCGGCGTCAAGGGCTACAAGACCCAGCGCTCCAAGGGCGGCCCTCCCTCTGATGCCATGCGCGAACTCGGGAAGACCCTCCCCATGATCTGACCGAAGCGGTACAACCCCCAGAACTGACTGACTATCAGAAAGCAACATGACTTCCATCGCGGGCGAGCAGCATGCGAGACGTTCTCGGGGGCCTCCCGACGCGGTGTTCCGTTCTCGGGGACTTTCCAGTCGTCACCCGTGCGCCATCCCGCAGTTTGGGCCTCGGCGTGCACCGAAAGGCTCGGTGGATCCCTCATGCACACCACGTCGTCCTCGATCTCTGCGAAGAAAGACGAGAACCCGTCCGAGGGTGCCTCCTCATACAGCAGCACTTCGCAGCACGCTGCGGTCTCCGGGGTGACAGTCGCGCACAAAAGTCAAGCCTTCATGCAAGCGATCAGTGCGGCCGAGGAAGTTCACCTGCTGCGCTTCGCCACTAGGCTCACCTTGGGTGACGTCCACAGTGCTGAGGACCTTGTCCAGGAGGCATTACTGCGGGCATGGCGGCGTGCGGACATGCTCGTCTCCACTGAAGGATTGGCGCGTCCGTGGCTCTTCACCGTCGTTCGGCGGCTGGCCATCGACGCGCTCCGGGCCCGTCGTGCGCGTCCAGTCGAGGTCTCCCCGTCGGTCCTGGACACCGAGGTGGTGGCCGACCCCGGCGAGGGCACACTCACCACGCACGTACTGAAGCAGGCGATGTGGGAGCTGACCCCGCACCACCGGGAGGTACTGGTTCACCGGTACTACCTCGACCGGAGTGTCGAGGATACAGCGGCAGCATTGGCGCTGCCGATCGGCACGGTGAAGTCCCGCACAAGCCACGCGCTGAACGCCCTGCGCCAAGCCTTGACGTCCCAAGGAGTTCAGGCATACCGGTGAGGAACCCGCAGGTGCTCATTACGTCGACGACGTCCGGTCGTCATCCGGTGGCCCCATACATCTCCGGGCTTCGTCGGCGTCGGCTCGATAGGCCCCCGGCTCGCACCTTCGGGTTCATCTTCATCCAGGAGCTTCGATGGGTGCGGATCCTCTGAAGTGACGGTCGGGATCAAGCAGTGAGGCTGTAGTTCTGCTGGTCGGGGCTGGGGTAGAGGCGTTGATGTTCACGGGCCGCGTGGAAGACCCAGTAGTCCTCGAAGTCGCCGTTCGTGATCAGTGCGCGGAGTTGGAGGACGGCTTCGGCGCCGTCGAGGCCCCAGCGGGCGCCGGTGATGTCGAGGCGGTCGGCGATCAGGTGGCGGCCAGCCGGCTGCGAGGGCGGTGTCGTAGTGGAGCTGATGGGGGTGCCGGCGAGGTAGCGGTGGCAGGTGGTGACTGCCTCGCGGCGGGCGGCAGGGAGCCGTTCGGCTGCAGCCTGGGCAGTCATCTCGGTGGCGGCGCGGTCGGCGTGTCCGGCGAGGATCGCGGTGAGTTTGTCCGCGGCCCACGTCTCGGCCGCACGGCTGCCGGGTGGATGGAAGGCATGCGCTGCCGTCCAGCAATACTCGGCGACGTGGACGAAGTCGAGCAGGACGTTGACGGTGATGCAGCGGCGGGCGGCTTCGGCGTGGATCAGGTCGAGTTGGTGGCGGGCGCCGTCGAGGAGCACGATCCAGTCCCGCAGATGCTGCGGGTCGCGGGCCTCGGCCTGGTCGAAGGCGTCGGCGACGACCTGCTCCGGGGGACGGATCACTGAGGCGGTGCACCATTTGTGCTGCGCTGTCGGGCCCGGCCTCGGCGGCCGGGCCTGGCTGCGGCCGCCGGGCGGATGAACGATGTCGTGCGGCCGGCGTGGGGCGGGAGAGGTGTCGAAGATGCAGGCCACGGTCGCCATGCGTTTGCGGTTGGGTTTCTCCCCCGGAGCCAGGCGTCCGCGCCGTCCGGCCGCCGCGCTCTTGGCCGCGGCCCGGCGGGTGGCTTCGCGCAGGGCTTCGGGGCGCATCACCACGCCTTTGCCGTCGACCTGGATGACCAGCGGCATCTCGCGGGTGCACGGGGTGGGGATCTTCGCCGTGTAGTAGGCGGCGGTGTCGACGGCGGCGGCGACCACCAGCTCTTTGAGGCGGCGCTTGCCCAGCACTCTTCCGCACCGCCGCTCGATCGCGGCCTGGGCCTGGTCGAACGAGCCGCGGACCGCCTCCAGGACCGCGAGCCGGGCAAGGCCGCGGGAGTGGCGGCCGGCGGGCAGCGACAGGTCCGCATCCGCTGGGTGCACGTTGGACACGCCCCGGCCGCGATAGGCGATCCTGGTCACCCGCACCGACCCGAACACGCAGGTCAGCCAGCGGGGATGGTTGCTCTCCCGCCAGGTCCGCGCCCGTCCTTCCGGCCCGCGCACCACCACCTGCCCTCCGCTGATGCGGGCCGCCGCTTCTTCCGTCCTCGCCCGCAGGTCGAGGTGATCCTGCATCAACTGCCGCAGCAGCTCGCGCCCTTGCTGTTCGAGCAGCCCCTCCAGCTCGTCGTGGGCCATACCCCGCGCCGGGGCGCCGGCCAGCGTCGAGACAAGGCGTTCGAAGGCATCACGGGAGGCGACATACCAATCAGGCTCGGATAAGGCGTCGTAGGGTTCCATCTGGGGCTCTTCTTCAGCTCTTCTGCGTTCGTTTGGTTGGCACCTTCGAATCTACGGAGAAGAGCCCCTTGGTCACCGGGAGTTGACCCGGCCGGCGCCCCGCGCATGGCGGGCGAGGGTGGACCGTCCCAGCCCGTCCTCGTCCAGCCAGCCCCGCTCCACCAGACGCTTCAGCTTCCCCCGGGTCCCCTCGATCTTCGCCGTCGTTGCCTCCAGCCCGATCCGCGGCACGATCTGCTTGGCCTGCAGCGGACCCGGAGCATCAGCGACGATCTCCACGATGTCCCGGTACACGTCCGGCAACACCTGAACGACCAGGCCCTCCCGCCACGGCGGCACCGCCATCACCCCGATGCCGTGAGGCGCCGACGCCCCCTCGGGCTCCGGCGCTGTATGCACCTCTGCCTCCGGCGCCGCCTCCGCGGCCGACAACTCAGCCAGCACCTGCGCGACGGTCTCCCGCGTGATCTCCAACCGCGACAGATCCTCCCGGGCCTTCTCCAGCCGGACGGCCAACTCCGCTGCCTCAGCCTGGAGTTCCTCCACCCACTGTCGGGCCGCGGCCTCCCGCGCCTGAAGCTCTTCCGGCAACGAGACCATGGCGCCCCACCTCCACCCTGCCACGGTAGAAGTACGACAGCACCGACCACATGCCAATCAGCGTCTTCCCAGCTCAGCTATCCCTCGAAAGGAACTACACCCAGCTTCGATTGTCCGAGATCTCAAGGGGCCTACGGCGCATGCGTGGCGCCCAGCGCCGCGTAGTGGGTGGTGTCGGTCACCGGGGTGACGGACGGGACCGGCTGAGTGGCCGCAACCTCGAACGCGAACTCCGCCCCGCGCTTGGGCTTGCGCCCGCGTTTGCCCGCCGGCTGCGGCGGGGGCGGGAAGTACAGGACGCGGTCCGAACGCATCCGGCCCAGCAGCTCAACGGGCAGGTCCGCGAGCAGGAAAGCGAGGCGGGTCACGTCATAGCCGGCATCGACGACGACCAGGACGAGCGGGTCACCGATCTGCCACTGGCCTGCCACATACAGCCGCTGGAACACGTCCCGGACCTGGGCGGCGGTGACGGCAATCGCGTCGTCCCACGGACACAGCCGGACCACGTCCAGCATGGCAGTCCACGACGTCCGACCCGGCTCCAGAGCGGCAACGAAGGCGTAGGGCCATCCGGGGATCATCTGGGCCGAGCCCCTGCCCCGACCGTACGTGTGACAGAACAGCCGCTCCGGGCTGGTATTCGCATCCGCCCGCAGTCAGTTGCTGACATCGACCGCCAGGACCAGCCGCCCCTCCGCCGTCCGGGGAAGCGGCAGCCCCGCCAGCGCCCTGCGCAGCCGAGCCAGATCCAGATGCCCGCGGTTCAGCCCGCCGTACAACGCACCATGCCCACGCTGATGCTCAGGCGCCAGGGACAGCTCGACCAACGTCCTCACCGGGCCGTCCGCACACAGCAAGGCGTCACACAGCTCGAACAATGCATCGGGCCTCTGGGTCAGGCAGGCATAGAACTCCGTCCGGAAGCATGACAGTTCGGCAAACGCATCCCGCGGGACATCCCGCTGCGGCAGACTCATTGCTACGGCCTTCGTACTGGTCAAGTGCCTCTGTGACGGAGCACATGATCAGGCGAAGGCCGCCCTCACGTCAGGCACTCAGCCGAAAGCGTCAGCAAGTTCGAGGCCATGTGCGACCGCAGACGATAAACGCCAAGCTTAGAACAGGTCGAATACCCTGAAGAGTCGGAGCACGCCCCTGGCGTGCGCCCGCCGAGCCGCCTTGCGGGCGGAGTTTACGAGTCCGTCGATCACCTCCACCGATTCGCGGTCGGGAGGCTGTTCCGCCCAGCCCAGCCAGCAGTCGTCGGCGATTGGCCGCGTCCCCGGGTGCTCGGGGCGAGGTGCGGACCGCATCCGGAGGCCGGAATCCCCGACGTCATTCTCGGTGCCCACGGATTCGAGGCTCGCGGTCCGCTCTATCCGGTCACTGATTCTCTTGAGCAGCTCGTTCACCTCAGCGCGTTGTCGTCTGGGTCTACAAAGGCGCGGACGACGGAGGACAGGAACTGGCTGACGCCCTCCAGGCCCTGAATAGCGTCCCTGGTTCCCGTGTTGTACTCGTTCCAGTACGGCCCGAACCTGGTCTCCGAGCCGGGCGTGCTATACGCGGCGGCGATAACGCTTGCCATCTTGGTGTCGGCCTCCTGGAGCCCCTGCTGAAGCGTCTCTCTCTGGTTCCGCAGCCAGTTCGCCGCTTCCTCGATGTCCTCTTGGTCGATCTTGATCGGAGCGGCCATTGGGGGTTCCTTCCGCGTTGGGCTCGCGACGCCGTTCACCGTCGTCACACCCCTGACTACGCCGCGGAATAATGACGGGTTCTCTACACCTCTGGAAGAGGCGGTCCAGGGCGCGAAACTGGTCACGGCTGTGTCTCGGATTCATGTACTGAGAACCCGTCAGGAAGCGGATCCGTAGCAGGGGCTGACTGCTTCGGAACGTCCGGAGCGGAACGATCAGCAGCATTCGGGGGTTCTCTCGATGTTCCGTACACGAGCCACAGCGCTGGCCTCTTTCGCGGCGGTGGGTGTTTTTCTGCTTTCCGCTTGCAGCGGAAGTGACGCCACCGACGCGGGCGCATCCGCATCTGCGGCAGGCGAGCTGTCCTTCCAGAACGGCACGGCGCAGCAGAACAATGCGCCTGCGCAGACGGGCGACTTGGCGCCCGACGCGGCACCCGCAGTGGCGGCGAAGAAGCCGGTGGCCCGCAAGTGGGTACAGTTGTCGGCAGGCCGCGCTGGACAACTGGATCCGGTCGTGGTCAATGGGGCCGGCTTCACGCTGTACCGGTTCGACAAGGACACAGCAGACCCGTCGAAGTCCAACTGCAGCGGTGCGTGTGCAACCACTTGGCCGCCGTATCTGGTCGCACGTGGCGGGAAGGTCTTCCTTGACGGGATCGACAAATCGTCTATTGGCTTCATCGAGCGCGACGGTGCCTTCCAGGTTACCGTTGGCGGCTGGCCCGTGTACCTCTTCAACAAGGACACGAAGGCCGGGGACACTAACGGCCAGGGCGTGGGAGGCACCTGGTTCGGCGTCCAGCCGGACGGCGAGAAGGCCGGTGGCGGTCAGTCCGGTGCCGGTGTTGATCCTGATCCCAAGGCTTCGCCCGCGAGCAGCGCGACCTTCTTCCAAAACCCGAACTTCGGAGACCCTTCCCAGGGAGTGGCAGGGCCCGGCTGCAGGAACGTCAGCTTCTCCGGCTCGCTCCGGGCCAGCGGCGGCCTCAAGATCTGGGACGGACCCAACTGCACCGGCAACGCAAAGGTTGTCAATGGGAACGTCCAGGATCTGTCCGCCATCGGATTCGGCAAGGTGAGGTCCGTTCGCTTCTTCGGCTGAAACGCTCGGCGCCTGACACGCGGCTGCTGCTGACGCAGACAAAAGGCGGCCCGGCTCGCGGCGTCGAGCTCGCTCACACACCGCGCACCGGGCGACCCACCTCTTGCAGGCCTCCTCTGCTGGTCGAGGTACGACCTTCAGTGGTTGCCCGAGCCTGATCCGGAGCCCGTTGACCGTCTCCACCTACGCTCCGCTCCACCCAAATCCCGTCTTGGTATGCGGGTGGGGTGGGGCAGGCGGTGTCGGTCGCAGGAGAGAGCGGCGGATGGTCGTAGTACCGCTATCGAGGTCGAGGTAGTTCGCACAGCGTTCCCCGCGAGCCGACGACCGAGGCGACGACCAACGGCCTGCCCCGCCAGTCCTCCACCTGCCCGTCCAGCAGCTGGACCAGCGTGGAACATAAGCCATTCGTAGGTCTGCACTACCGACTTCCATGTCGATGCCGAGGCGGGCGGCGTGCTCGACGAGGTGCTGGCGGTGGCCGCCGTCAACCGAGACCTTGCGGACTGAAGGGTGGGTGGCGGCCAAGCACGCCTCTCACACGTGGGGCACGCCGGTCGCGGGTATCTGTTCACACCAGATCGTCTTGCCCATGGTGGTGTGCCGGGTACCCCACTTCTCAGTGAGCTGGGCGACCAGCAACAGGCCGCGTCCGCCCTCGTCGAATACGCGGGCGTGCCGCAGATGGGGTGCGGTGCTTGATCCGTCGGAGACTTCACAGGTGAGAGTACGGTCGCGGATGAGGCGCAGCTGGATCGGTGGGGCGCCGTACCGGATGGCATTGGTGACCAGTTCGCTCACCACGAGTTCGGTGACGAACTCCTCCTCCGTCAGGCCCCATTCCTTCAGCTGCTGACCTACCCACTTCCGGGCGCGTTGGACCATGCTGGGATCTGGTGGGATGTCGCAGGTGGCGACCTGCCCCGGGGACAGTACGTGAGTGCGAGCGATCAGCAGCGCGACGTCATCGGCGGGCCGTCCGCCCACATGCGCTCCGATAACGGCGTCGCAGAGGGCTTCCAGGTTCTCCATCGGTTGTGCGAGAACGTGGCACAGATCCTTCATCCCGTGATCAATGTCGTGGTGGCGGGACTCGATCAGACCGTCACTGAACAGGGCCAGGGTGCTCCCTTTGGGCAGTTCCAGCTCGGTGGCTTCGAAGGGCAGGTACCCGATGCCGAGGGGTGGTCCGATGGCCCCCGAGACGGGTGTCACGGTGCCACCAGGTGTGACGAGGATGGGCAGCGGATGGCCGGCAGTGGCGCCATCGCGCAGTGGCTGGTGACGGGGTCGTAGACGGCGTACAGGCAGGTCGCTCCCAGGTCTGCGACATTGCTCCGGTCGACGTCGGTGGTGCCCTCCCCCGCACTGTGGGTGATCTGGATGACGAGATCGTCGAGGTGGGTGAGCAGTTCGTCGGGTGGCAGGTCAACGGCGGCCAGGGTACGCACCGCGATGCGCAGTCGGCCCATGGAGGCTGCCGCGTGGATACCGTGTCCGACCACGTCTCCGACCACCAGGGCGACCCGGCTACCGGAGAGGGGAATCACGTCGAACCAGTCGCCGCCAACGCCGGTTTGGCTCGCGGGCAGGTAGCGGGTGGCCACCTCGACGGCGGCCTGCTCGGGCAGGGCCTGCGGCAGCAGGCTGCGTTGCAGGGTGAGTGCGGTGGCCCTTTCCCGTGTGTAGCGGCGCGAGTTGTCGATGGCGATGGCGGCATTGGCAGCCACGTCCGTCGCCAGGACGAGATCGTCGGCAGTGAACGGCTCGGGAATGGCCGCGCGGGAGAACTGCGCGACGCCCAACAGCGCGCCGCGGGCCTGCAGCGGAACAACGATCTGGGAGTGAATCCCTTCCTCTTCCCGGATCTGGGCGCTGATGACGGGCAGGCCGGGCGGCCAGCATGCCCGCTCCGTAGCCAGTTGTGGTCCTGCAGCGTATCTGTGTCGAGGGCCCGTGTCGCTGGCCAGGTGCACCTGGGGCTCCCCGCTGGCAAGGCAGGCCTCCACAGCAGATCCGGGAGCAATGGTCGTGACGTCGGCGGCCTCGAGGGCGGCGCCTGTCGGTCGGGTGCCCGTGACTGGGGCCTGCGCTGCGCGGCGCAGCCGGACCGTCCCCGAGGCGGGAACCGGCGGGGGCTCCTCACCGCTGAAGACGCCGGCGAATAGATCCACAGCGGCAGAGTCGGCGAATCCCGGCACGAGCGCTTCGGCCAGTTCCCGCGCTGTGTCCTCCACGTCCAGGGTGCGGCCGATGGCGCTGGTGCCCTCGCTGAGCAGCAGCAGCCGCTGACGGGCCTCGTACTCGGCTGTTACGTCGACACCCCAGTACGCAATCGCGCACAGGTCTCCGTCGTCGTCCCTGACCGGCCAGAATCTGACGGCCCACGGGTGGGCCTGTTCCTCGGCCTGAAGACGTTCGGTAATGAAGAGGTACGACGGCTCGCCGGTGCGCCGCACCTCGCGCATCCGGGCGTTCAGACTTTCGATCATCGCCCGGGACAGCGGGGCGTCGTCGAGCGGATGGCCGCGCAGCTCGTCCACCTGCTTCAAGTTGCCTGACTCGGCAGTGACGGTGTTGGTCCACAAGCCCAGCAGATCAAGATCGAAGATCACGCAGAGGAAAGGGGCCTGCTCCATCGCACGTCTTACGATCTCCGAGTCCGCCTGGTCCTGACGGGATCCGACCCCCTCAGCCGCGGTCAGGAAGGCGCCCAGCGGACGCCCGCCGCGGTCCTCGCACGGGTGAGCGGTCAACTCGGCATTCACCACCGTGCCGTTCTTGGCATGCACGGTCAGTCGGACGGGGTTGAGCTCCTTGCCGAGAACCCAGCCGAGTGCCCGTGAGAAACCCACGCCGAACAGCTCGTCCGCCGAACGACTGACAGCCTCGTCAGCGGTCCATCCCAGCAGGCTCTGGGCGCCCTGGCTCCAGCCCGCAACAGTGCCACTCGGGGTGATGAGAACTGTGGCGGTGGCCCCGCTCGCATTCACGGAGTCAGTCTAGTGCTGGGTTCCTCTTTCTCTGGGTATATGTCCTGGTGGCGGGGTAGTTGACGGTGCTCGGGGGCGGGTGCTGGACGATGGTTTTACGGGCGCGACCGGGGCGTGACGAGGACGAACGGGCCGTCGTTCGCCCATTGTCGCGGGCGCGGAAGGCTCCGCGGGATGCAGTGATGCGATCCCGGATGATCGAGCTGAGCTGGTCGGGGCTCCGGGTGCCGGCGATCGCCGTGGAACTGGACTGCAGCCAGAAAACGGTCCGGTGCTGGCTGCACCGCTTCAACCGCTCAGGCCTGCAAGGGCTGGATGACCTGGGCGGGCAGGGCCGCAAGCGACGGATCACCGAGGAGGAACGCTCGAGGATCATCGCCCTGGTCAAGACCGTGCCGCCGGGGCGGCTGAGGTGGGAGCCCGTCGGGGAGCTGTGGGCCTTCGACGAGTCCGGGCCACCCGAGTGGACTCTGGATTCTCTGGCCGCGGCAGCGCGGGCCGAGGGGATCGAGGTGGGTCGCTCGCAGGTCCGCCGCATCCTGCTCGCCGACGGCGTGCGCTGGCGCCGCACCCGGTCCTGGACGCGATCGAAGGACCCGGACTTCGTCCCAAAAGGACACGGACCATCGGCCTCTACACCCACCCGCCCGACGACGCGACGGTGATCTGCGCCGACGAGCTGGGGCCAGTGATCCCGCGCACCTTGGGGTGCTGGTAAGAACCGTGTCACCAGCCGCAAACGGCGGTGATCTTGGGAGGGTGTCACCCGTGTGGGTGAGTCCTGGGCTGTACGGCTGCGGTGGGTGAGGCTCTGCGGGGACGATCGTCGGTCGTGGCTCGTACTCCGTTGGACCTGGATGAACTCGTCGAGCACTGGACGCTGTTGAAGGACGAGCAGGCGCTTGTGTCCGGCAAGCGTGGTGCGACGAGACTGGGCTTCGCCGTGCTGCTGAAGTTCTATACGCAGTACGGCAGGTTTCCCCGGAACCGGGCAGAGTTGCCCGGTGAGGCGGTGGAGTTCGTCGCCCGGCAGGTGCAGGTTCCTTCCTCGGAGCTGGGTTTCTACGACTGGACGGGCCGTACGGTCGAGTACCACCGTGCGCAGGTCCGGGAGCACCTTGGCTTCCGTGAGTGCAGCGTTGCGGACGCGGAGAAGCTGACGGCGTATCTGGCTGAGCACGTCGCGCGCAAGGAGCGCAGGCCCGAGCAGGTGCGGGTGGAACTGCTGGTGCGCTGTCGCGCGGAGAGTATTGAGCCGCCCACGTCAGGCCGGTGCGACCGGATCGTGGCGGCTGCCCTGCGGGCGGCCGAGGAGTCGCTGACGGCCTTGATCTCCTCCCGGATGACGGTGGAGAGCATCGAGCGGATCGTGGCTCTGGTGGCTGGCGCCGATCAGGATGACGCCGGACCCGCGGGCGGCGGTACGGAGGGCGAGGACGCGCCGCCGGTACTGGCGAAGGTCAAGGAAGCGCCGGGCAACGTGAGCCTGGAGACGATGCTCACCGAGATCGACAAGCTCCTGGCGGTGCGGGCGATCGGCCTGCCACCGGATCTGTTCGTCGACGTCGCGCCGAAGGTCGTGGCTGGCTGGAGGGCGCGGGCCGCGGTGGAATCGCCTTCCCACCTGCGGACGCACCCGGTACCGCTGCGGGTGACCTTGCTGGCCGCCTTGCTGCACGAGCGGGAGCGGGAGATCACCGACACGCTGGTGGAGCTGCTGATCTCCACGGTGCACCGGATCGGTGCGCGGGCGGAGAAGAAGGTCACCGAGCAGCTGATCAACGCGTTCAAGAAGGTGTCGGGCAAGGAGAACATCCTGTTCAAGCTCGCGGAGGCGTCGCTCGGCGCCCCGGAGGGGACGGTCCGCCAGGTCGTGTTCCCGGCGGTGTCCGGGGGCGAAGCGACGCTGCGGGAGCTGGTACACGAGTTCAAGACCCGCGGTCCGGTCTACCGGCGGACGGTGCAGACCACATTGAAGGCGTCGTACACCAACCACTACCGGCGCGGGCTGATCAAGCTGCTGGACGTGCTGGAGTTCCGTTCCTCCAACCACGCGCACCGGCCGGTGATCGAGGCCCTGGCGCTGGTGGCCCGGTATGCGAACGCAGGGAACACGACGTACTACCCGCTGGGCGAGACGGTGCCGGTCCACAAGGCGATGGGCGGGGACTGGGCGGAGGTCGTGCACCGCACCGACAAGCGGGGCCGGCGCCGGGTGGTGCGCATGGTCTACGAGGTCGTCGCCTTCCAGGCCCTGCGCGATCAGCTCAAGTGCAAGGAAATCTGGGTGGTCGGCGCCGACAAGTGGCGCAACCCGGACGAGGACCTGCCGCAGGACTTCGAGGCGCGGCGGGTAGAGAACTACCAGGAGCTGCGCAAGCCGCTGGATGCCGCGGTGTTCGTCGACGAGCTGCGCGAGCAGATGACGGCCGAGCTGACCCTGCTCAACGACAAGATGCCCAAGCTGTCCTGGCTGGACATCGCCGAGCGCAAGTCCGGGGCGATCCGGCTCACGGCGGCCGAGGCCCAGCCCGAGCCGCGCAACCTGCGCAGGATCAAGGCCGAGGTACAGAGGCGATGGGGCATCGTGCCGCTCGTCGACATGCTCAAGGAAGCCGTGCTGCGCACCGGATGCCTGGACGCGGTCACCTCCGTCTCCGGCGGCGGCAGCCTCTCGCCGGAGGTACTGGCCGAACGGCTGCTGCTGGTCATCTACGCGTACGGCACGAACACCGGGATCAAGGCCGTGGCGTCCGGCGGCCACGGCCACACCGAGGACGAGCTGCGCTACGTACGCCGCCGCTACCTGTCCGTGGAGGCCGCTCGCGCCATCGCCATCCAGATCGCGAACGCCACCTTCGCCGCCCGCAGCACCGAGTTGTGGGGCCAGGGCTCGACCGCGGTCGCCTCCGACTCCACCCACGTCCGTGCCTACGACCAGAACCTCTTCACGGAGTGGCACTCGCGCTACGGAGGCCGCGGGGTGCTCATCTACTGGCACGTGGAGAAGAAGTCGCTGGCCATCCACTCCCAGCTGATCAACTGCACCGCGTCAGAGGTCGCCGCGATGATCGAGGGCGCGATGCGGCACGGCACCACCATGGACGTCGAGGCCAACTACACGGACTCGCATGGCCAGTCGGAAATCGGGTTTGGCATCACTAGGCTGCTGAACTTCGACCTGCTGCCGCGTATCAAGCGGATCAACAAAGTGAAGCTGTACCGGCCGGTGGCCGGCGAGCCGGACGCCTACCCGCAGCTGGCCCCGGCGCTGACCCGCCCGATCCGCTGGGAGCTCATCGCCCAGCAGTACGACCAGATGATCAAGTACGCGACCGCGATCCGGACCCGTACCGCGTCCACCGAGGCGATCCTGCGCCGCTTCACCCGCAACGCCTCCCACCCCACCTACGCAGCGATGCTGGAGGTTGGCCGGGCGCAGAAGACCATCTTCGTCGCCCGCTACCTGCGGCTTCGGGACCTTCAGCGGGAGGTCGAGGAGGGCCTGAACGTGATGGAGTCCTCCAACGGCGCGAACTCCGTGATTGCCTACGGCAAGGGCGGGGAGATCGCCTCGAACCGGCGCGACGAGCAGGAGATGTTCGTCCTCTGTCTCAGAATCTTGCAGTCGGCCCTGGTCTTCGTGAACACCCTGATGCTCCAGGACATCCTCGGCGAACCAGAGTGGGCCGACCTCCTCACGCCCGCCGACCGGCGCGGCCTGACCCCGCTCTTCTGGTCCCACGTCCGCCCGTACGGCGAGGTGAACCTCGACATGGGCGCACGCCTGAACCTGCCCGTACCCGCCGTGCCGGGCCCTCGCCTGCCGACGGACCGTGCCGCGCGATCCGCGACGGACAACGAATAAAACCTTTCCGCACGGCGCGAGTTCACGCTGGGCGCCTCAGCCGCCTCTTAACTATGAAGAGTCCGCGTCCAGGGGGCTCCTTAGTGGAGGGTGCGCGGATGGATCCGCTTGTCACTTCGGCGCTCATGGCCGCTTCAGGCCTGGGAGTGCAGATGACCGCTGCTGTGAACCAGTACCTGCGGCTACGGTGGCGGGAACGTCAGGAGCATGCGCGCCGGCAGACCCTGGAAGCTCTCGCCCGGTCCCTGCCGAGGGGGAGCCGGCTGGAAGAGGTCTCCAGTGACGGCAGCACGCTGCGTCTGACGATCCCGCAGCAACCCGACCGGCCAGGGGAACACAGGTGAGCGACCAGGAGCCGCTGGAGGCAGACGCCTCCACGCGTTTACCTCCAGCGGTACCGCCCCGCTCAGACGGATCGCAGGAGCCCGCTTGCGCCACGGGAGCGGCACAGGCCGAGTTCCCCGCGTTCTACCGGCGGTTCCTGCCCACGCTGGTCGCCTTCCTGATGTGGCAGGGCGCCCCCGGCGACCGCGCGACCGACCTGGCTCAGGAAACAATGATCAAGGCTTATAACAAGTGGCACGACATCCGGTCCCCGCAAGCATGGACACGCAGGGTCGCTTCCCGGGAACTGGTGCGCTATTTCAGCCGGGTCGAGGAGGAGCCGGTCGACCAGGTACCCGACACGGCGGCCTCGCTGCTGCCGCGCCCGGATGAGCTGGCCGAATGGGAATGCAAGCACGAACTCCTGAACCTGCTGAAGCTTCTACCTCCGCGTCAGCGTCAGGTCCTGGCCTGGAGCATGACGGGTTACACCCCGTCCCAGATCGCCGAGGAGCTGGGGCTGACTCCCGAAACCGTGCGCGGGAATCTGAGAAAGGTCCGCCTCAGTGTCGCCTCGCACATGAAGGCCTGGGAGGAGGACCAGTGACCAACACGCCCGCATCCGTGCCCGAGGACGAAGCGGTCGACCAGTGGCTCGCCGCACAGCAAAAGGACCTCGTTGACGGCCTCGCTCCCTTCCTGGACGTGGAGGCGGGCCTGCGCGAGGTGGAGATCTACGCACGCCACAACGACCTGGTCCACGGCCTTGGACAGGTACTGAACGTGGAGGCAGGTCTGGCTGCGATCCTGCCGCCCGCTTTCCACGCTGACAGCGCGACCAGCAACGACCGGGACACCGCTCGGCAACGGCTCGACCAAGCGATCAAAGCTCTTCCCCCCAAGACACGGCTGACCCTGCGTAAGCATCCCTCCGTCATGATCAGCATCTTCGGAGGTCTCCTGGCACGCGCCGTAGAGCTCACCGCCGACCTCGCCTGCGACCGCGATGTCGCCCGCGACCTCGCCCGTGACCTCGACCTCGCCCGTGACCTCGCCCGCGACCTCGACCGCGCCCGCGACCTCGCCCGCAACCTCGACAACGACCGCGAGCTCCACCTCTACCTTGACCGTGCCCGTGACTACGCCCGCAACCTCGACAACGACCGCGAGCTCCACCTCTACCTTGACCGCGACAGCTACCTCGCCCGCGGCCTCGACCGCGACAGCGCCCTTGACCTCGCCCGCGACCGCGCCCGTGTCCTCGCCCTCGCAGTCCCCCTCAACCTCGACCATGCCCTCGACCTCGCCCTCGCCCGCGACCGCGACCTCGCCCTCTACCTCGGCCGCGAGGGCGCCCTCGCCCGCTTCCGCGACCTCGCCCTTGGCCGCGCCCGCGACCTCGCCCGCTTCTGCGACCGCGCCCTCGACGTCGACCTCGCTCGCGCCCTCGACCTCGCCCGCGGCCTCGCCCTCGACCTCGCTAACTGCCTGGATCAGGCAGTGGGCCGCGGCCTGGGGTTGGAGGGAGCGGAGGGACTCTCTGGAGCGCTGCTGGACGGTGTTCTGGATGATTTCACCCAGACTGACCTGCGCGGTCTCGACCTAGCCGGCATCGACCTGGTAGGCGTGCGCTGGTCATTGGCCACTCGGTGGCCGCAAGAGATCGACCGCGAATGGCTCAGGAACAGGTCGGAGGAGGTTCCTCCGGGCTCAGGCATCTTCGCGGTGCGACCAGGTCCCGGCACAGCAGTACAGGGCAAGTCCATCGTTCCGTCGCGGTAAATGCCGGATTTACTGCGGCGGCCCCTCTACCGTGATCACCGCGACCTGCGGCCGATTCGTCCGACCGCCGGGGCGAGGTGTACGCATTTACTGCGGCAGTACCGGAAGGGTGGGGCGGCGTGACGATCGAACCGGTGACCGAACTCGGGAGCGGGGGCGCACTTCGGTTGCCGCGCGCTCGGGTCGTACCTCTGTCCGCCCCGCCCGCGTCGTACACCACGGCGGTTGAGCGCTACCTCACCGGCGCGGGCATCGCGAAGTCCTCCGCCCGGATCTACCGGATCTCCCTCACAACATGGGGATGGATGCTCACCGGCGAACCGGCGCCGACCGGACCCGCCCGCCGAGGCGCGAAGCCACCCGTCTTCCCCGTCGCCGCGATCGACGACCCGGCACTGCCGGAGGTCTTGGCCGAGCTGGCGGCGGCGCGGGCGGACGAGATGGACGCCGACACCGTCAACCGGGAGCTGTCCATCGCGCGCAAGGCGATCGGCTGGTGGCAGCGCCAGGGCTGGATCGAAGGCGATCCCACGATCGGCATCGAGCGGCGGCCGGCACCGCCCGACCGCACCAAGGCCCTCGCCGAGAACCAGATCGCCGCCCTGTGGCGCCTCGACGTCGCCCTGCGGGAGAAGACGCAGTGGAAGATGCTCTACGAGTCCGCCGCACGGGCCGACGAGGTGCTGTGCCTCAACGTGGAAGACCTGTACCCGCAGGACAAGCGCGGCAGGATCACCGCCAAGGGCGGGGCGACCGAGTGGATTCACTGGCAGTCCGGCACCGCCCAGCTACTGCCCCGCCTCATCGCCCGCCGTACCCGCGGCCCGCTGTTCCTCACCGACCGCAAGGCCCCGGCCGGAACACCGACGCTCGACGTGTGCCCGGAGACCGGCCGGGCCCGGCTCTCCTACCGCCGCGCTGAGGAGATCTTCGAGGAGAACACCCGCTGCTGGCCAACCCCCCTCGCCTCACCCGAGGACATCGAGGACCTGGACGGCTGGACGCTCCACCGGCTCCGCCACAGTGCCCTGACACACGACGCTGAGGACGGCACCTCCACCCCGATGCTGCTGGCCCGCTCCCGCCACGCCTCCGTCCGCTCCCTGGAGCGATACGCCCGCCCCGGCGTCGACTCGGTCGCCCGGCACGTCGCCGAACGCGACCCCGCCGCACGTCGCAGGACGTGACCTCCGCCGTTTGCGGCTGGTGACAGCATTCTTACCGGCACCCCACCTTCCCGCCCGCACCCACCTGGTCACCCGATGGGCACCGGATCAAAGCGGAACTCGACTACAGCCGCGGACCGGAGAAAACCTGGGTATACGGGGCCTTACGCGTCCGGGACGGCCAGCAGATCACCATGGCCGCTTCCTCCCGCAACAGCGTCTTCTACCAGCAGTTCCTGCAACAGATCGAAGACGCCAACCCGACCGGCGAGCTCTGGATCGTCACCGCCAACCTGTCCAGTCACAACAGCCTGTCCACCCGGACCTGGCTCGAAGACCATCCCCGCATCCACCACGCGTTCATCCCCGTCGGCGCGTGCTGGCTCAACCTGCAGGAAGGCTGGTGGCGCATCTTCCGCAAAGCCGCCCTCGCCGGCCGGTCATTCGCCAACCGCGACGACATCGAGCACGCCACCACCCTTGCAACCAGCCAGCTCAACTCCCGTGCAAACCCCTGGGTCTGGGGCAGACCCGCGCCGCCAACCCGCCGACTACGGCGCCGATATGTGTACACCGTTTGAGGAACCCAGCACTAAGGACTCCGTTAAGTTGCCCTGGCTCTTGGGTTCTGGCTGGTGGTGGACGTTCTGGGCAGGGGACGGTGGCAGGTGGTGCAGGTGCCGGTCCAGCAGTTCAGCAGGTCTTGGATGGCGTCGAGGATCTGGTAGAGGGTGAGTCCGCTGTATCGGCTTTTGGGGCCAGGCGCTGTTCGGTGAGGAACGCGTGAGCGGCGGTGACCAGGGTGACGTGGTGATGCCACCCGGCCCAGGAACGTCCCTCGAAGTGGTCCAGGCCGAGGCCGTGCTTGAGTTCCCGGTAGTCGTGCTCGATGCGCCAGCGGATCTTGGCCAGGCGGACCAGTTCGGCCAGCGGGGTGTCCGCGGGCAGACTTGTGAGCCAGTAGTCGGTGGGTTGTTGGGCGTCTTCGGGCCATTCGACCAGCAGCGTCACTTCGGGCAGGACACCGTCCCAGTGGCCGTGTTCGGCGGTGGCGGCGGCCTGGGCCAGACGGCGGGCCCTGACCCCGGCCGGCCGCACCCGCAGTGCCACAAAGCGCGAGCGCATCGGCCCGCGGGAGCCTTCCCGCCAGGTGACCTCGGCGAACGCCTGCCGTCCGTGGCCGGCGGCCAAAACGGCCACCGAGGACGGCCTGTGCCGGTAGCGGGGCCCGGCGAGCCTGCAGCCGGGGGCCTGCCAACGCGAGTACCCCGGCCGCATGCGCGTGCGCGTCAGGACTTCAGGGGCAGGTGGTCGTCGGGCCGGCCCTGACCCCAGTCGGGATAGGGGTCCGGTACTGCGCTGACCGCATCCAGGTCCGCCAGGTCCTCCTGGGTGAGGACCAGGTCGACGGCGGCGAGGTTCTCGGTGAGCTGGTCGGGACGCTTCGCGCCGACGATCACGCT
>NZ_JBHVST010000103.1:0-39969 GCF_042885015.1 Streptomyces sp. NPDC058086
GGGGCCCCGCCGGTGGGCCGGGGCCCGGATTTTACAACCCGGGCCGCCCATTGTCCTCCCCCCCGGGGCCCCCACCCCCACGCGCCTTCCCCGCGGGCCGGGCCCCCCCCCGTGCGGTCCCGGCCCGGAACCCGGATGCCAGGCAACCTGTGACGCGGCTCATTTTCACTTCGGGTCCGGCTGCCTAAGCTGATACGTCACGAGCGGGGCAGCGCGGCTCCGCGAGACCAGCTCGCGAAACCGATCTGCCGGACACAGGCGAGCATGTTCCCAAGGGACCGACCGCCGTGACCGACGACCTGACACCTGTCATAGCTGCCTCCACCCGCTGGCTCCTGACCGCCTACCCCGCCCCCGGCGGCGCGCTCAGTCGCGCGCTGGCCGAGGCCCAGGCCCGGCAGGCCGTCACTCTCGCCGCCACCCTGCGGTACCCCACCGACCTCGACGTGCAACTGCTTCACCTGCTCGCACCCAGCGGGTCCCATCGGCTCGACTGGCTCACCGGATGCGAGCCGCGGCCCGACGACATCGCCTGGCGCACCTGGATCGACGAAACCGTCGTCAGCTGGGCGGCCTGCCTCCTGGCCGACCCCGCCCTGGCCGACCGCGCCGCCCGCCAGGCCCTCGCCGTGAGCGAGCACCAGACCACCGGCGGCCTGCGGCGGCTGACCGCCCCCGGGAAGTGGGACACCGAGGCCGCGCCTCTGCTGCGCCATCCCGACCTGCTGGAGAACATCGCCGGCCTGCACCGGCCCCAGCTCATGGAACTGCTCAGCCTCGACAGCGCCGGATTGCCCTGATCTCAGCGTTCGGGGGTCTGTCGCTCCGCTGGGGCATCGACCGGTTGCCGCCGGGCCGGTAAGGGCGGCCTGGCGTGAGCCACCCGGCGGTCGCGGGTGTCGTTCTTCACTCAACATCGGCATGATCACGGCCCAACGCCGACGCTGGTACTCGAGTTGAGCTCTTCCATTTTTCCTGGCCAGCGGACCTGTTTCGAGTCCAGCGGGCTGACGTGGCGTCTGTGCCATGGTGAGGGGAACGAGACTACGCGGACCGTTTCTTCGGCGTTCCCAGCGTGATGTTCTCCTTCGGGACGCCACCACCCCGCAGCCGCTGCGCAAAGCGCAGTGCGTTCGCAGCGGCTCCACGCAGGCTTATCTCAGTCCTCGGTATCAGGGGCCATTTGGATGTGCATCCTGAGCTTCGCCACTTCGGTGCTCCGCGGCTCACCGGAGCTGCTTCGTCGCAGTGGGCATGGATGACCGGTGGTCCTGTCCGGCTCCCGGTCGGCGCTGCGCCGCACTCGCCTCTGGCCTCGGCGAGATGCGAGGCCATTCGAGTACGCGCACCATGGCCGTGACACCGCATGGCGGATGAAGCTGTCAGCCGTGCCTGAGTGGTCCAGCCCTGTGCGAGCGCCGGTACGAAAACACGCAGGCGTTCCGAGTGCCGCGCGATGCGGCTGTGTGAGACATCGTCCGTTCCCGCGGAAGGGGCTCCTCCGTGGCCGTCCTGCATCAGCTGATCCGGCGTCCCCCACACGCGGTATGGGCGGTGCTGGCCGATCCCACTTGTTACGGAGAGTGGGTGGTAGGGCCTACCCGGTCCGTGCCACTCGACCAGACCTGGCCCGCTGTCGGATCCAGGCTCCGCTACACCGTGCGGCTGGGGCCCTGGTCGGCCGACGGGGTGACTACGGTCCGGCACCAGGAATCCGGAAGTGAGCTGGAGCTGGAAGCTTCGTTCAATCAGCTGGGGACCGCGCGGATCTTCCTCCAGCTCAGGCCGTGGGGCGAGGAGGAAACCCTCGTCATCTGTGACGAGCACCCCCTGCGCGGCCTGGGAGGCACCCTCCACAACGCCGCGAGTGAAGCGCTGTTCCTGCTGCGGCATCGGGGCATGCTGGCCCGCCTGGCCAGGCTCGTGGAACAGGGTTCCGTCGAGCAGGGGCACGCCGGGGCCCGCCATGCCTGACGCGGTGGTGATCGGCGCCGGTCCCAATGGGCTGGTGGCGGCCAATCTGCTGGCCGATGCCGGGTGGAGCGTGGAAGTCCTGGAGGCGCAGCAGGAGCCTGGGGGCGCCGTGCGCAGCGATCGCGGTGTCCACCCCGACTACGTCTCCGATCTTTTCAGCGCCTTCTACCCGCTCGCCGCCGTGTCCCCGGTCCTCTCCGGCCTGGATCTCGCCGCGGAGGGACTGCGATGGAGCCACGCCCCGCGCGTGCTGGCCCACCCGCTGAGGGACGGGAGATGCGCCGTGCTGGAGCGCCGGGTGCGGGAGACCGCAGCGGGGCTGGACACGTTCGCGGCGGGTGACGGCGATGCCTGGCGGGACATGTACGAGGCATGGAGCCGTGTCGGGCAGGACCTGGTGCAGGCCATGTTCACGCCTTTCCCTCCAGTGCGCTCCGGGCTCCGTCTGGCGGCGAAGTTCCGGGCCGCGGGCGGCCTGCGGCTGGCCCGCAGCCTGGCCCTGCCGGTGCGCCGCCTGGGTGACGAGGAGTTCCGGGGCGAGGGAGGACGGCTCCTGCTGGCAGGGAACGCCCTGCACGCCGACCTGGCTCCCGAGGCGGTGGGCAGCGGCGGATTCGGCTGGCTCATGTCGATGCTTGGACAGAGCCACGGCTTCCCGGTACCCGTCGGCGGGGCCGGCGCCCTGACCGCGGCGCTCGTGAGCCGGCTGCTGCACCGCGAGGGCGTCCTGCGGTGCGGGGAACGCGCGGTGTCCGTCGTGGTACGGGGCGGCAGGGCGGTGGGCGTCAGGACGGCAGGCGGCGAGACCGTCAGCGCGCGCCGCGCCGTGCTCGCGGACACGTCGGCGCCGGCCCTGTACCAGGAGCTCGTGGGGGAGGAACACCTTCCCTCCCGTCTCTTTCGGGACCTGGAACGCTTCCAATGGGACTTCGCGACCTTCAAGGTCGACTGGGCCCTGACCGGCCCGGTGCCGTGGACGGCCCCGCAAGCCTCCGGCGCGGGGACGGTCCACGTGGCCGACGGCATGGACAGCCTGACCCGGTTCGCCTCGCAGATCGCCATGGGGCAGATCCCCGACGAGCCGTTCGCCCTGTTCGGACAAATGACCACGGCGGATCCCAGCCGCTCGCCCGCGGGCACGGAGTCGGCGTGGGCCTACACCCATGTCCCGCAGCGCATCACCTCCGACGCCGGCCCCGACGGCATCACCGGCCGCTGGGACGCCCGCGAACAGGAAGCCATGGCGGACCGCATCGAGGCCCAGGTGGAGCGGTTCGCGCCCGGATTCCGCCCCCGGATCCTCGCCCGCCGGATCCTGGCCCCCACCACCCTCCAGGCCATGGACGAGAACCTCCACAACGGTGCCATCAACAACGGCACCACCGCCCTGTACCAACAGGCCGTCTTCCGCCCCGTCCCCGGAACCGGCCGACCCGAGACCCCCCTGAAGGGCCTCTACCTCGCCTCCGCATCCGCTCACCCCGGCGGAGGAGTCCACGGAGCCCCCGGAGCGAACGCCGCCCGAGCCGCGCTACGGCCCCACGGACTGCACACTCTCCTGCACCGCGCACAACGGCTCTGAACCGTAGGAAGCGGCCCCTGACCTGCGCACTCTTCGAATCGTGCAGCTTGCGTGAAAGGCTGGGTAGGAGGCTTGTCCGGGGCGGGACGAGTAGCGGAGGACACCGTGGATTGGAGTCGGTTCGGGCAGCAGATGGCAGCGATGGCACGGGATCTGCTGGCGCAGGATTCGGTGGACGCCACGCTTGAGCGGATCACCGCGTCGTCCACCGAACTGGTCGAGGGCTGTGACGCGGCCGGCATCCTGGTAGTGCATGACACGAAGGTGGAGACCCTCGCTGCCACCCATTCCCTGGTCACTGACAGCGACCTGGTGCAACAGCAGCTGGGCGAAGGACCATGCTTCGATGCCGCACACAGCTCGCAGGGCGAGCGCATGTTCCGCATCGCGGATCTCACCAGGGAGAAGCAGCGCTGGCCTACCTTCGCCCCTCAGGCACATCAGCTCGGCGTGGGCAGCATGATGGGCTTCCTGCTGTTCACCGAGGACGAGGACCTCGGCGCGCTGAACTTCTACTCCCGTCGGCCCGGCGCGTTCACGGACGACAGCGAGCTGGCGGCATTGCTGCTGGCCTCCCACGCCGCGGTCGCTTTCTCTGCCGCCCGCACACATGCCCAGATGGAAAAGGCCGTCGCCACCCGTCACCTCATCGGCGAGGCCATGGGCATCATCATGGGCAGCCACCACCTCACCGAGGAGGAAGCGTTCAGCGTGCTGCGCCGCTACTCGCAGGCGAACAACATCAAGCTCCGCGAGGTCGCCAGCCGGGTCTGCGAAGAAGGCAGCCTGTCCTGACGCGGCGGCTTCTCCAGCTCGCGGGCCGAACCAGAGAAGCCTGAGCCAAGCCAGCCTCATGGGGAACCGCTGAACCCGGCCTGACTGCCAAGTCCCCTTCAGGGGCTCCTGACACCCGAATGCCTCGCACGCGAGGCGCCTTTTTCGAGACCGATGGACCGATTCGGGCAGCAGAGCGAAGCTACAGCCCCTCCCGAGCCGTGCGCTTGCCCTCACCCGGAGGCGCAAGAGCCCCCTGGCCGCTGGCTCGCGCGGCGCTCGCGGCTGAGCTGGGCCGCGGAGGTCGGCCGCGCGCTGTACGTCTCCGCGATGCGCATCTCCCACCTGCTCACCCGCACCCTCACCGAGCTCCAGTACGGGCGTGCTTCCCGCATGACATCCCTGCGCCCCTGCCCCGCTCACCCGCAGCCAACCACTACACCAGCCGGCTGCACCCGTCATCACCGAGCCGGTGCCGGACGTCCAACTGCAGATGCTGATACGGCTGGTCGGGCAGGATCCCCGGGCCGCTCTTCCCATCACACTGATCGTCGGGGGCAGCTTCCTCCACGGCGACCTGATCTCCCACGAGAGGTGGCGGGACGACTGGGCGCGTGGCCTGCGCGGCATCGACGGGCCCGGCGCGAACTTCCTGGAACGGTTCGCAGAGCAGGTTGACGAAACGGTCGCCGACAAGCAGGGGCACCTGGTCTCGCAGCGGCTACCGCAGTGGGTCCATATGCGTGATGCCACCGGCCTTGCCGGAATCGGCGGGCCTGTCGTCATGCCCCTGTGGCGCGGGCGGCTCACGGACGTGTCCGACTGGTCCCTGGGCAGACCGGAATAGCGGCCGAGGGCGTGTGTCAGTCCGGCGACAGTCTGCATCGACGCCCTCACCACCAGGCATCCGGCGGTCGACGGATCTCGCGCGGTTGGTGGTCAGCGAACTGGTCACCAACGCCTGCAAATGCGCTCCCGGACCGCTGCGGATGGAGTTGATCACCGCCGATGACCTGGTGGAGGTGACCGTTCGGGACAGCGCCAGGGTATGTCCCGAGGCTCGCCCGGGTGATTCGTGAGGGTGGGTCAGCACGGGCTGGAAATTGTCATGACCGTCGTTCAGGCATTCCAGGTCCGGCTCGAACCGATGGGCAAGAGTGTCACCGCATGGTCGGCCCCCGGTGAGATCGGTGGGCTCACCCGGGCAGAAGGCCGGTGCGGAGCTTGGCCAGGATGCCGCTCAGCAGTCGGGATACGTGCATCTGGGAGACGTGCAGTTCGCGGCCGATCTCGGCCTGGGCCATCTTCTGGCCGAAGCGCAGCTCGATGATGAACCGTTCGCGGTTGTCGAGTTGCTGGAGCAGAGGGCCGAGCGCGTGACGCGGAGTTCCTGCAGGCGCCGTGGGACGTGAACGGCCCAAGTGGTATCGCGGAAGAACCAACTGATCTCGCCGACGATGTAGGGGATCGCGAACGAGGTGAACTCGAACTCACGGGGCAGGTCGAAGCGGTCGACGGCCTTGATCAGGCCGATCGTGCCGATCTGGATTACATCCTCCATGTCACCGTTGCCACGGTTGCGGAATCGGCGAGCCGCGAAACTCACCAGGGACAGGTTCATCTCGATCAGGGTGTTGCGGGCGTACTGGTGCTCGTGGGTGCCTTCCTCCGGGATCTGGAGATGATCGAGGAAGAGCCGGGACAAGTCGCGTGCGTCCTTGGGAGCGACCTTGCCGCCGTCCTCGATCCAGGGCAGGCCATCCGCTACGGCAGGTGATTCCGTGGTGGTGGCGCTGGTCTCGCGGGCGTTCACGGAGAGGATCACTGCGTCGCCTTCGGTGGAGAACGGGGTGACCTCCTCCTGCCCCGCGGGTCGGATGCATGTCTCCTCGGCGGGCGGCAAGTTGGAGCGGATACGCGCCGGCAGCAATCTGGCAGGACCGCACAAGTCTGCGGCCGGCAGGTAGACCAAGGTTCCGGAGACTCGCTCTGCGCGCTCTTGCCGGTTCTCAGGTGCCAGGTCGCGGCGCTCACTCAGGGGAGCGAGGAGCCGCTGTCCAGGCGAGTGGTTCCAGGCCCCCGGACATCGAGTTGGCCCTGAAGCGGACTGCATTTGCGCCGGACGCCTACCGACCGGGAAAGCGGGCCGAAAACGCCTTCAGCGCAGAATGCTGACTGCGCGGGCGATCACGAGGAGCGAGGTCAGGAGAGCGGCGACGCTCTGCACGCTCATCAGGAACTTGGCGCGTGAGGAGAGTGGCATGGTGTCCGTGGGGCTGAACGCCGTGGAGTTGGTCACCGACACGTAGAGGTAGTCCATCAGGGTGGGCACCCAGTCGGATGTCCTGCTGGAGCCGTCGGAGACCTCCTGGACGGCGTCGTCGTTCTCGTCCTGCGAGAATCGGAAGTCCGCCAACGGTAGCTCTTCACGGGCCACCTGGGTCCTGCTGACCGGGCCGCCACGGTCCAGCTCCCAATAGGCCAGACCGAAGACAATGACGTTGGTGAGCCAGATCTGCAACGAGGCCACCAACAGCGCCTGGCCGTCCTTCACCTCGGCGGACACCAGCTCATGGATCAGAGTTCCCAGCGCGAGGAGGTTGCTTGCCGCGATCACGGCCACGAGCGTCAGCGACAGGACACGGAACGCCCGTGTCTGTCGAGTCAGCCGTCGTGGGTTGATCGCTACGAGAGGTACGAGCAGCACACACTCCAGAGCAGGCAGCACATAGCGCGGGGCGATCAGGAGCTGCTGAGGCAGGAACAGGTACAGCGCGACCGCGATGAGGGTCGCTGTCACACCTGGCAACCGAGCCTCTCCGCGGCGCTCGTGCCGCGGATGTCTGAAACGGGCTTCTTCACGCGCTCGCGGCATGACTCGTCCTCCACCTTGTCCTCACCTGGGCATGAAAGGGGGCTCGTCCGGACCCGGACCATGGTGCACGTCGGAGGGGCCGGGCGTGGCGCTTCCACGGGCGGGCCCCGCGCTGGTGACCATGGATTACGCCATGTGCGGCGGACGACCGGGGCGCAGGGCGTCGTGATCCGGCTATGGTCGCGGGGACCCGGCCGAAGTGAACGTCGAAGGTTTCGCTGCCCGACGCGCGCCGCTGTCGACAGGCGGCGCTGCGTTTGGGAGCACACCCCAGTATCTGAGTGATGGGAGGTCATCTCGGACGGGGCTCCTTGTCGGTCAAGCAACTCGTCCCCCGGGTGTCCCACCAGGTCCCCTGGCATGCGTGGTCCGGGCCGTGAATATCCGGCGCGCTGATCGTGACGCTGAAGACCCGCTCCCATGTGCGCTCACGGGTACTGGACCGTCACCGAGCTGCGTCCGGAGTAGGCGCCGGCCCGCTCACCCGTGATCCGAAACCGCTCACACACCCGGATTGGTCCAGGACTCACCCGGTCCCGCAGCTGCCAAGTGAGGAGACCGTGTCCGTGCCGTGACCTTGAAGCCGGATCAGGCCCGCGTACAGCGCTTGGTGCCGTCCCGCCGGATTCCACAAGTCGTCGTCCGCTATCCGCGGCCGGGTACTCAGACCGCTACGGACCGCCGAAGCGTGACACCAGTCACGCCCGACGGGGACCCCTCAAAAAAAATCCTGTTACGAGCCTGTAGGCGTGGACGGGGAACTGGTGGGCACACGGCGGTTCGGAGGTTGACAATTATGATTCCCCTGCTTCTCGTTCTTCTGTTGGCCCTGATTCTCTTCGGTGCGGGTTTCGCGCTGAAGATTCTGTGGTGGGTCGCGATCGTCGTGCTTGTCGTGTGGCTCGTCGGCTTCGTCGCACGTCCGAAGGGTGGGAGTGGCCGCTGGTATCGCTGGTAGTTGACCGCCGGAAATATTTCCCGCGCAAGGGCTGGAGAGAGTTATGGATTCTGGCTTGAATGCGGGGCGTATAGCCCGGGATGACGGGCACTCGCAACCGAGGCGGTCGAAGAAACCGCTGTGTATGACGTGCGGAAAAGGAGGATCGGCGGGAATCCCTGCCGTCCTCCGTTTACCGGAGGAGTTGTTTTCGCGTGACTGAGAATGTGTGGAATTACAAGTCGACCGCGGGTCGTCTTGCGGGCGCCGACCTCACTGGATACAAGGTCGAGGCCACGGACGGCAGCATCGGCAAGGTCGACAAGCACTCCGACGAGGTCGGTGACGCCTACCTGGTGGTCGACACCGGCATGTGGATCTTCGGCAAGGAGGTCATGCTCCCGGCGAGCACGGTCGTGAGTATCGACCCGAACGAGAAGAAGGTCTTCGTCGGCCTTGCCAAGCAACAGATCAAGGACGCCCCGGAGTTCGACCGGGAGAAGCACCTCGGCGACCCGGGCTACCACGACGAACTGGGCACCTACTACGGCACGGGTGGCGCCCCGTTCGGCGGCCCGCAGATCTGATCCGACAGCTGCTCCGAGCACCATGGCCCCGGGACTCTTCGACGAGTCCCGGGGCTGCCGCGTGCCCGGGGGCAAGTTCAGGAGATGCGTGGGGATCTGGGACGGAGACCACTCACATCGCCTGTAGCCGCTGCAGTCGATCAGCCTCTCCACGCGGCCGGCCCGCCAGGCCGGGGCGGCGACCTGCCCGGCCCGAAGTGTCAGAGGACGTCGGTCAACTCGAACTTGTCGGTGTGGTCGCCAGTTCCGCCGTCGAAAGGCCGGACCGGCCGGTCCTGGTCGCGGTGGAGCGATCGGACTGACCGGGGGACCACAGCCGCGTCAGTGATCCGCTCGTCGGAGGTGCCCGCCGGCGGATCTCGTTCGGTGCCGCCCGGTTACGCTCGGCCGATAGCTCAGTCCGCAGGGTGGCCCGGGGTGATGTCATGGGTGTCGTTCAGCGTCAGCAGCGGGGTTGTGTTGCCCGCGAGGTTGCCCGCCGCCTCCGGAGCGAGCAGGAAACCGACGGGGTCTCCGCCGTCGATCCGGCTCTCCACCCGGCCGACGAACCAGGCGGGGGCCTCGTCGAGGATCAGCGATCCGCCCGGTCCTGGATGCCAGGGGACGTGGGTGAACTTGTCGGTGCGGTCGCCGGTCTCGCCGCCGAAGAGCCGGGCCAGCCGGTTCTGGTCGCGGCGCAGGAGATGGACCGCGAGACGTTCGGCACGCTCGGCGACCCGGCACGTCCGGTTGGCTTTGGACAGCCAGACCACGAACCGGGCGGGCCCGATCGAGCACTGCGAGGCGAATCAGACCAGGCAGCCAGCTCTGTCCCCGCCGGCCTCCGCAGTCACGACATACATCGGATAGTTGAGCAGGTCGGTGAAGGGATCAAGATCGGTCACGGTACTTGGCTCCCGCCTCAAGTGAACGGATACCGGGTCACTCCGCGCGCTGTCGGTGTGCGGCTGCGGCGCCCGGATGATCGTAGAAGTGCCCGCTGGGCCGTGTGAGGTCTCTTCAGTCGGGCACTCGGAGCAGTGACGCATTGGTCGGGTGTGGCCTACGAGGCTCGCCCGTGAGGCGCCCCCTCGCATTGAGCCACCCGGCGGGTGCGTACGGTGACAGCTCGGGGCGCGGGCTTGCGAGGTGTAGGTGTGCTCGACGTGACAGCGCGATACGAAGGCGGAGTGGTGGCTCCGTGGCGGGTGTATGCCCCCCAGCACGACACCGAGTTGCTGACCCGGGCCCTGGACCGGGAAGACGTGGCCGCGGGGGCCGCTGTCCTGGACATCGGGACTGGTTCGGGTGCCCTCGCGCTGGCCGCCGCCCGGCGGGGCGCCCTTGTCACTGCCGTCGACAGGACCTACCGGGCGGTCCTCGCCACCCGGTTCAACGCCCGGCTCGCCCGACTGCCCGTCGAAGTCCTCCACGGTGACCTGTTCGGCCCGGTCGCCGGCCGCCGGTTCGACCTGGTGGTGAGCAACCCACCCTATGTCCCGGCGCCCGGGCCCGTCCCGCGCCGCCATCGCGCCGCGGTGGCGTGGGACGCGGGTGTGGACGGACGCCTCCTGCTGGACCGGATATGCCGCCGCGCGCACACGTCACTGCGGTCCGGCGGGGTGCTGCTGCTCGTGCACTCCGCCCTGTGCGGCATCGCACCGACCCTGGCCACTTTGGAGCGGTCGGGACTCGCAGCCCGGGTGACCGACCGGCGTCTCGTGCCGTTCGGTCCGGTGCTCCGCTCGCGAGGGGCGTGGCTGCGCGAGCAGGGGCTCGTCGACGTCGGTGAGGAGAAGGAAGAGCTGGTGATCATCCGTGCCGAACGAACCCGCTGAACGGTCGTGCCGCGTCACGCTGACGAGCGACGGCCCGATCCTCGTAGAAGGACCGGTCGAGGTCGTGCTCGACGACGGTCGAACCGTGCGTTCGGACCGGTTCACCGTCGCGCTCTGCGTCTGCCGGCGCAGTCGGGCCTATCCCTGGTGCGACACCAGTCACCGCGCCCGGCAGAAGAGGGGGATCACATGACCAGCACCGCAACACCCGCCGCCCACGACCGTGCCACTGGCCCCGCACTGCCGCGGAGTAGGGGTGAGCTCTCCCGCACGGTCCGCCAGGCCCTGACCCGTCCTGCCGGGACGCCGCTGCCGCAGCGGGTGACGGCAGCGCACGCGGACCCGTACGGGGACGATCTGCAGCTGGCGCTCTACCTCTGCTACGAACTCCACTACCGCGGCTTCGCCGGCGTCGACCCCGCGTGGGAGTGGGAGCCCGGCCTGCTGCGGCTGCGGGCGGAGATGGAGCACCGCTTCCTGTCCGCGTTGCGCGCCGACATCGGATCGCCGCGCACGGCCGAAGAAGCTCTCGCGGACCTCCTCGTGGAACCCGTCGACACCGACGGTCCCTCCCAATTCCTGAAGAACCGAGGTGAGTTGTGGCAGTTCCGCGAGTACGCGGCCCAACGCTCCCTCTACCACCTGAAGGAAGCCGACCCGCACGCCTGGGTCATCCCGAGACTGACGGGACGCGCGAAGGCCGCGATGGTCGCCGTGGAGTACGACGAGTTCGGCGCCGGACGGCCCGAGCGCATCCACGCCCGCCTGTTCGCCGACCTGATGGCCGACCTCGATCTGGACACCGCCTATGGACGCTACGTCGACACGGCCGGTGCGGAGATGCTGGCCAGCGTCAATCTCATGTCCCTGTTCGGACTCCACCGGGCGCTGCGCGGAGCGCTGGTGGGTCACTTCGCAGCCGTGGAGACCACCTCGTCGCCCGGCTCACGGCGCCTAGCCGACGGGCTGCGACGGGTCGGCGCGGGCCCTGCCGCCGTCCACTTCTACGCCGAGCATGTCGAGGCCGACGCGGTCCACGAGCAGATCGTCCGCCGGGATATAGTCGGCGGCCTCCTTGCAGCGGAGCCCGCTCTCGACGGGGACGTCGCCTTCGGCGTCGACGCCACCGAATGGACCGAGAAGCGGCTCGGCAACCACCTCCTCACCGCGTGGCGCGACGGCCGAACCTCACTGCGCACACCCTTGTGACCTGCTCTCAACGCATCCGCGGTACAGGCGAACGCTGCGCGTATGCGGTATGAGCGGAGTGCCTGGGTACCCGGGAACGGTGCGGCCTTCCTCGTCCCGGACGAACTGCTCGCCTCCTCCAGCCTCTCCCTTGTGGACCGCAAGCGGCCCTTGACCAGCGAGGCCAGGACCTTTGGATCGCGCTCTCCCTCCACCAGTGCGTCCAGGATCGCCCGCGCGGACTTCGAGTACGCCTGGGAGGCCACCGATGTCAGTTTGATCCCGGCGTCCTGGAGCACCTTCTCCAGTCGCTGGATCATCCGAGCCCGTTCCTGCGTCATCGCTGTCCGTGACCGCGTCAGATCCCGCAGGTCCCGCATCTCCTGGGCGTCATGCGAGCCAAGCGGACTCCTTCGGACGGGTGTGCGGTGAGCTGTCGGTGCCGCCGTGGGCGGCCGTGCGGCCCAGGTGGCGGTGCACGAAGTGGATGCTCATCGCGCCTTCGCCGACCGCGGAGGCCACCCGTTTCACCGAGCCGCTACGGACGTCCCCTACCGCGAAGACCCCGGGCAGGCTGGTCTCCAGGGTCATGCACGAGCGCCCGCGGCCGTGCCACACCTCGGGGTAGGCGCAGGCTTCCTGGGCCTCCGGGCCGGTGAGGACGAAGCCGCGGGAGTCGAGGGCAATGATGCCGGCGAGCCACTCGGTGTGGGGGTCGGCGCCGGTGAAGACGAACAGGCCCCGTACCGCGAGTCGGCTGTGCCCGCCCGTGCGGTTGTCGACCACGTCGAGCTCCTCCAGCACCTCCTGGCCGGTGACCTCGGTGACCTCGGTGTGCAGCATGACCTCCACCCGCGGATGGCGTTCGACCTGGTCGACCAGGTAGCGGGACATGTTGGCCTCAAGGCTGGGTCCTCGGACCAGCAGGTGCACCTTCGGCGCGTACCCGGCGAGGAACAGCACCGCCTGGCCCGCCGAGTTGCCTCCGCCGACGACGGCCACCGGGTCGGTGCGGCACTGCTGGGCCTCGTAGACGGTCGCCGAGTAGTGGACGCTCGTTCCCTCCAGGCGTTCGATGCCGGGCACCTGGAGCCGGCGGTAGCGGGCGCCCGTGGCCAGGACGACGGCGCGGGCGGCGATCTCGCTGCCGTCGGCGAACGCCACCACGTAGTGGTCCTCGTCCTTGGGACGGAGACCGGTCGCCTCCAGCGGAACGCTGATCCTGGCGCCGAACTTGTCGGCTTGGAGCACGGCGCGTTCGGTGAGTTCGGCGCCTGAGATGCCGGCGGGGAAGCCGAGCAGATTCTCGATGCGGGATGACGTGGCGGCCTGGCCGCCGGTGGCCATCGCCTCCACCACGGTGGTGCTCAGGCCCTCGGAGGCGGCGTACACCGCGGCAGCGAGGCCGGCGGGTCCGGAGCCGACGATGAGGACGTCGCCGTGACGGTTTCCGGCGGGCAGTGACGGCAGGCCGATGAGCCGGGCCAGTTCCGCGTTGCTGGGGTTGCGCAACAGGGTGGTGTCTCGCCAGATGACGAGCGGTGTCTCCTCCGGGCCGACGCCGAAGCGGCGCAGCAGGTCCTCGGCCTCCTCGTCGGTCTCCAGGTCGATCCAGCGGTGTGGCAGCCGGTTGCGGATGGCGAACTCGCGCAGCCGCCGGGTGTCGGGCGAGTAGCGCGAGCCGATGATGCGGAAGCCGGCGCCCTGTCCGACGAGCAGCGCGCGACGGCCCAGACAGGCGCGCAGCACGAGGTCCCCGATGGTGGAGTCCTGGGACACCAGGTGGCGCAATTGGGCCAAGGAGACGACGAGGACCTCGCCTGGGTCCCTGGCGACAGCGGTGTAGAAGGCCACCTGTCCGTGCAGCAGCCCGAGTTCGCCGATGAAGCGACCGGGGCCGTGCACGCGCAGCACGTGTTCCTCGGGAGTGCCGTAGTCCTCGACGACGGCGACGGTACCGCTGAGGACGACGAAGAACGTCTCGCAGCGCTCCCCCTCCTGGATCAGCACGTCGTTCGGAGCCATGCTCCGGCGATGCCCGTGCTCCGCCAGACGTGCTATCTGGTCCTCCGTAAGGCGCGGATACGCGCCGTAGATGTCCGGGGTCTCCCAGAAGACGGCCTCGTCCGCTTCCTCCGGCACCGGTTCTCCGCCCGGCAGCGGCTGGTCGCCGCACATCAGACGAACGCCTCGTGAACGTAGCACCAGCGCCATTCCTCGCCGGGCTGGAACGACTGCACGATCGGATGGGCGTCGGCAGCTGCGTGCCTACGCGCGTGCTTGTTCGGCGAGGAGTCACAGCAGCCGACGTGCCCGCAGGTCAGGCAGAGCCTCAGGTGGACCCACGGGGAGCCGAGCAGCAGACACTCCTGACACCCTTCTGGGGTCAGCGGCTGGACCGGCCGGACAAGCGCGAGGTGGGGGTCTGCGTGCAGTGTCATCCGGATCACCCTTCCCGGGCCGTGATCGACTGTTCCACCCACTGGCGCAGAGCGGGGGCGGGTGCCGCCCCCGCCTGCCGGGCGACCGTCTCGCCCTGGTCGAGGACGAGCAGTGTCGGTACCGCCTGTACCTCGAAACGCTGCGAAAGCCGCGGGTTCTTGTCGATGTCGACCTTGACGAGTTTGATGCGGCCGGCGAGGTCGGTGGCGACCTTCTCCAGCGCGGGGCTGACCATGCGGCAGGGGCCGCACCAGGTGGCCCACAGGTCGACCACGACGGGGACGTCGGCCCGCTCGGCGACCTCGGTGAAGTCGTTGTCGCCCGCGTCCACCATCCACGGGAGGGGCTGCTTGCAGTGGCCGCACTTGGGGCGGCCCTCGGCGGCCACGGGTACCCGGTTGGTGCGCCCGCAGTTCGGACAACTGACGGTGGTCGCCTGCATCGTGCTCATGCCGCCCGCGCTCCCTTCACGTCCCCGGGCTGGTCGTAGGTGACCACAAGCTCTGCGTGCTCGGCGTCGACGCGCACCGTCGCGCCGTCCTGGACGTCGCCGCGCAGCAGGGCGCGCCCGACCAGTGTCTCGACCTCGTGGGAGATGTAACGCCGCAGCGGCCGGGCCCCGTACACCGGGTCGTAGCCTTGGTGGGCGATCACTTCCCGGGCAGCGGCGGTGAGCTCGACGGTGATGCGGCGTTCGGCGAGCCGCTGCCGCAGTTCGTCGAACTGCAGCTCCACGATCCGCTCGATCTGCCGCTCGCCGAGCGGTTTGAACAGCACGATGTCGTCGACGCGGTTGAGGAACTCCGGGCGGAAGTGCCCGCGCAGCTCGCCCATCACCAGGGCGCGGGCGTCGGGCTTGATCTCACCTTCGGCGGTGGCGCCGTCGAGGAGGTGCTCGGAGCCGATGTTCGACGTCATGATGATCACGGTGTTGCGGAAGTCGACGGTGCGGCCCTGGGCGTCGGTGATACGGCCGTCGTCGAGGATCTGCAGCAGGGTGTTGAACACATCGGTGTGCGCCTTCTCGATCTCGTCGAACAGCACGACCGAGTACGGCTTGCGGCGTACGGCCTCGGTGAGCTGGCCGCCCTCCTCGTAGCCGACGTATCCGGGCGGTGCGCCCATGAGCCTGCTGACGGTGTGCCGCTCCTGGTACTCGCTCATGTCGAGGCGGACCATGTTCTCCTCGGAGTCGAACAGAGTCCGGGCGAGGGTCTTGGCCAGCTCGGTCTTCCCGACGCCGGTGGGGCCGAGGAAGATGAACGAGCCGATGGGGCGGCGAGGGTCGCGGATGCCGGAGCGGGCGCGGATAATGGCGTCGGTGACGAGTTTGACGGCTTCGTCCTGACCGATGACGCGCTCGCGCAGGATCTCGTCGAGGCGCAGCAGTTTCTCGCGTTCGCCCTCCTGGAGGCGGGCGACAGGGATGCCGGTCCAGGCGGCGACGATCTCGGCGATCTCCTCCTCGGTGACGACCTCGCGCAGCAGCCGGTTCTGCCCTTGTTTGGTAGCCAGTTGCTCCTCTTCTGCGGCGAGTCGGCGCTCCAGGTCCCGGAGTCGGCCGTAGCGGAGTTCGGCGGCGCGGTTGAGGTCGTATGCGCGTTCGGCCTCCTCCGCCTCGTGGCGGACCTGCTCCAGTTCCTGGCGCAGTTCCTGCACGCGGCGGATCGCCTGCCGTTCGGCCTCCCACTGGGCGTGTTTGGCGTCGGCCTCGCCGCGCAGGTCGGCCAGTTCCCTGCGCAGCTCCTCCAGGCGGGTTCTGCTGGCAGGGTCGCTCTCCTTGGACAGGGCCGCCTCCTCGATCTCCAGGCGGGTGACGCGGCGGGTGATCTCGTCGAGTTCGGCGGGCATCGAGTCGATCTCGGTACGCAGCCGGGCGCACGCCTCGTCGACGAGGTCGATGGCCTTGTCGGGCAGGAACCGGTCGGTGATGTAGCGGTGGCTGAGGGTGGCTGCGGAGACCAGCGCGGTGTCCTGGATCTTCACGCCGTGGAAGACCTCGAGGCGTTCGCGCAGTCCGCGCAGGATGGAGATGGCGTCCTCCACGCTCGGCTCGTCGACCAGGACCTGTTGGAAGCGGCGTTCGAGGGCGGCGTCCTTCTCGATGTGCTTGCGGTACTCGTCGAGGGTGGTGGCGCCGATCATGTGGAGTTCGCCGCGGGCGAGCATCGGCTTGAGCATGTTGCCCGCGTCCATGGCCCCTTCCGCGGCGCCCGCTCCTACGACGGTATGGAGTTCGTCGACGAAGAGCAGGATGCGCCCTTGGGCGGCCTTCACCTCGGACAGCACGGCCTTGAGGCGTTCCTCGAACTCGCCGCGGTACTTGGCGCCGGCGACCAGGGAACCCATGTCGAGGGCGAACACCGTCTTGTCGCGCAGGCCCTCGGGGACATCGCCGCGGACGATGCGCTGGGCGAGGCCCTCGACGATGGCGGTCTTGCCGACGCCGGGGTCGCCGATGAGGACGGGGTTGTTCTTGGTCTTGCGGCTGAGGATCTGGGTGACGCGGCGGATCTCCGCGTCACGGCCGATGACCGGGTCCAGCCGCCCGGACCGAGCCTCGAGGACCAGGTCGCGGCCGTACTTCTCCAGAGCCTCGTAGGCCACTTCGGGGTTGGCGGAGGTGACGCGCTGGTTGCCGCGGACCTGGGTGAGCGCGCTCAGGAACGAGTCCCTGGTGATGCCGGCCTGTTTGAGCAGTCGCCCGGCGGCGGTTGAAGAGCTCTCCTCAGCCAGGGCGAGCAGGAGGTGTTCCACGGACACGTACTCGTCCTTGAGGCGTTTGGCCTCCCGTTCGGCGGCGTCGAGCAGGCGGGCGAGGCGCTGGGTGACGAAGACCTGGTCGGGTGCCGCGCCGGGGCCGGTGACCTTCGGGCGGCGGGAGAGTTCCTCGCGCACGGCCGCGCGCAGTTCCTTCGGCTCGGTGCCGGCCTGTTGCAGCAACCGCGGGATCAGACCGTCCTCCTGATCGAGAAGTGCGAGCAGCAGGTGTTCCCCGTCGACCTCGGTGTGCCCCATGCGGCCGGCCGCGGTCTGGGCCTCCTGGAGGGCTTCCTGGGACTTCTGGGTGAGACGGTTCATGTCCATGGGGGTGTTTCACTCCTCATGCCGCGGCCGCGCAGGGCGGCTTCGAGCAGGCTGATGCGGTCCAGCAGGTCGAGCACCAGGCCGATGGATGCGTAGTTGAGGCAGAGTCCGGTGCGCAGCCGCTGGACGCGGGCGAGGGCGGCCGGGGCCGTGGGGTCGAACACCAGGCGCCCCGCGGCGTCGCGTTCGGCGTCGATCAGGCCGAGGGCGACGAACCGGCGGATCAGATCGGGGTGGAGGCCCGAGCGACGGGCCACGGCGTCGAGGGAGAGCCTGGGGGCGGGCACGAGCGCGTACCGGACAGCCGTCGAGGCGGTGAGGTCGGCGCCCGTTCGTACCGGACGGGCGCCCCCGTCGGCCCGGCCGATGCCTGCCGCTCCCGCGGGTCGGTCGTTCATCGCGTCCTCCTGGGGTCGAACGAGGAAGTGGCGGCGAGCTCCTCGAACAGTTCGCGCTCCCGGTCGCCGAGGGTGGGTGGCACCACGATGCGGAGTTCGGCGTACAGGTCGCCGTTCGCGCCGCGCGGGTTCGGCATGCCCTCGCCACGCAGCCGCAGCCGCCGGCCGCTGGACGAACCCGCGGGCACCGTGACCTTGGCCGTGCCGCCGCCGGGGGTGGGCACCGGCACGGTCGCGCCCAGGGCCGCCTCCCAGGGGGCGACCGGGACCTGGACGTGCACGTCGCGGCCGTCCAGCCGGAACCGGGGGTGGGGCTGGATACGCACCCGCAGGTACAGGTCGCCCGCGGCGGCGTCACCGCTGCCGCGGCCGCCCTCGCCCGCCAGCCGGATGCGCTGCCCGTCGGTGACGCCCGGCGGCACGTCGACCTCGTACCGCCGCGGCTGCCCGGTGGGACCGGCGAGCGTGACGGTGCGACGGCCGCCTCGGTACGCCTCCTCGACGGTGAGCGGCAGCTCGGCCTCCTGGTCCGCTCCGGGGACGCCGCCTCGGGCGGTGCCGGCTCCGAACATGGAGCCGAGCAGGTCCTCGACATCGATGCCCTCCGCGCCGAAGTCGTCGCCGAAGCCGGTGGTGTACCGGACGCGAGGACCGCCACCGCCTGCAGTCCTCCGACCGCGGAAGCCGCCGCCCGCTCCGGCCGCGACCCGTTCGTCGAAGTCCTCGGGGATCTTGCGGAAGTCCTCGCCGAAGCGGTCGTAGCGGGCCCGGGTCTTGGGATCGGACAGGACGCTGTATGCCTCGTTGAGGTCCTTGAAACGCTCCTCCGCCCCGGGGTCCTTGTTGACGTCGGGGTGGTACCTGCGGGCGAGCTTGCGATACGCCTGCTGGATCTCGTCCTGGCTCGCGCTCCGCGACACGCCCAGCACCTCGTAGAAGTCCCGCGCCATGACCGGTCACTCCCGCTTCGCGACGGTCACCGCGGCCGGCCTGAGCTGCCGCTCGCCGTCCCCGTAGCCGGGGCGCAGCACCTCGACGACCGTGCCCGGTGGGGCGTCGGGGTCCTGGACGACGCCGACCACCTCGTGCCGGGCCGGGTCGAAGGCGACGCCGGTCTCCGCGTGCCGCGGGTAGCCGAGCAGTTCGAGGACGTTCACCGCCTGGTCGCGGACCGCCTGGATGCCCTCCACGATCGCGCCCGGATCGGCGTCGGCATGGGTCAGGGCGAGTTCGAGGTTGTCGAGGACGGGCAGGAAGGCGGCCGCCGTGCGGGACCGTTCGACCGCCCGTTCGCGCTCCAGTTCCCTGGCGTGACGCTTGCGAAAGTTGTCGAGGTCGGCGAGTGCGCGCCGCCAGCGGTCCTCCAGTTCCTGGATCGCGGTCGTGTACTCGTCCTCGGCAGGCGCGGGGCCGGCGGCATCGGGTCCCGGTTCGCCGTTCGCCGCTTCCGGCCGGGTTGGCGGGCCCGGTTGCGGCAAATCCCCGCGCGGAGGGCGTACGGCGCCTTCCGGGACCGGTTCGACCGGATCCGACCCGGCCCGGTCGGGTTCCTGGGGGTGGGTGGGCATGGCGCGCCTCAGCCCTTGTCGAACTCGGCGTCGATGACGTCATCGGTACCGGCACCGCCACTCGTGGGACCGCCGGTGGCGGCGTCCTGGCCGGGACCGCTCGTGGCAGCGGCGCCCTGATGGGCCGCCAGCCCGGCGAGCACCTGCTGGAGTTCGGAGGTCAGGGGCCGCACGCGCTCCACGCCTGCCTCTTCCTTGACCGCCGCCCGGGCGTCGGACACGAGCATCTCGGCGCGTGCCTTTTCGTGCGCGGGCGCTGCGTCGCCCAGTTCGGCGAGGCGCTTCTCGACCTGGTACGCGACGGCGTCGAGTTCGTTGCGGGCGTCGACGGCCTCGCGGAGTGCCTGGTCCTGGCCCCGGTTGTGCTCGGCCTCCTGGACCATGCGCTCGACCTCACTGCGGTCCAGGTTGGAGCTCTCGCTGATGGTGATGCCCTGTTCCTTGCCGGTGTCCTTGTCGCGCGCGCTGACGTTGAGGATGCCGTTGGCGTCGATGTCGAAGGTGACCTCGACCTGTGGTTCCCCCCGCGGCGCCGGGCGGATGTCGGTGAGCTGGAACCGGCCCAGCACCCGGTTGTCGGCGGCCCGCTCGCGCTCGCCCTGGAGGACGACGATGTCGACGGCGGGCTGGTTGTCCTCGGCGGTGGAGAAGGTCTCGCTGCGGCGCACGGGGATGGTGGTGTTCCGCTCGACGATCTTCGTCATTACTCCGCCGCGCGTCTCCACGCCCAGCGACAAGGGCGTGACGTCGAGCAGCAGGACGTCCTTGACCTCGCCCTTGAGGACCCCGGCCTGGATCGCGGCGCCCAGCGCCACGACCTCGTCGGGGTTGACGCTCATGTTGGGGTCCTTGCCGCCGGTCAGCCGGCGAACCAGGTTCTGGACGGCGGGGATGCGGGTGGAGCCGCCTACGAGGATGACCTCGTCGATGTCGCTCTCTCCGACCTTGGCGTCGGCCATGGCCTGCTGCACCGGTCCCATGGTCCGCTCGACCAGGTCGGCGGTGATCTGCTCGAACGTGGACCGCATGATCGAGTCGGTGAGGTGCTTGGGGCCCGAGGCATCGGCGGTGATGAACGGCAGGCTGACCTGCGTCTGCGCCACCGAACTCAGCTCGGTCTTGGCCTTCTCCGCCGCCTCGAACAGTCGTTGCAGCGCCTGCGGGTCCTTCCGCAGGTCGATGCCGTTCGCCTTCTGGAAGTCGTCCGCGAGGTAGTCCACCAGACGCCGGTCGAAGTCGTCGCCGCCCAGGTGACTGTCGCCGGCGGTGGAGCGCACCTCCACCACGCCGTCGCCGACGTCGAGGATGCTCACGTCGAAGGTGCCACCGCCCAGGTCGAAGACGAGGACGGTCTCGTGCTGCTTCTTGTCCATGCCGTACGCGAGGGCGGCCGCCGTCGGCTCGTTGATGATCCGCAGCACCTCCAGTCCCGCGATCCGTCCGGCGTCCTTGGTGGCGGTGCGCTGGGCGTCGTTGAAGTAGGCGGGCACCGTGATGACCGCCTCCGTGACCCGCTCCCCGAGCTGCTTGGAGGCGTCGTCGGCGAGTTTGCGCAGCACCTGTGCGCTGATCTCCTCAGGCGCGTACAGCTTGTCGCGCACCTTGAAGCGGGCCGCCCCGCCGTCGCCCTCGACGACGTCGTACGCCACCGCCCTGGCCTCGTCGGAGATCTCGTCGAAATGCCGGCCGATGAACCGCTTGGCCGAGTAGATGGTGCCCTTGGGATTGAGGATCGCCTGGCGCCGGGCCAGCTGGCCCACCAGACGTTCCCCGGTGTCGGTGAAGGCCACAACGGACGGTGTCGTGCGGCTGCCCTCGCTGTTGGGCACGACGGACGGCTCGCCGCCCTCCCACACGGCGATCACCGAGTTGGTGGTGCCCAGGTCGATGCCCACTGCCTTGGCCATGAGGAACTCCTCCCGGTACGGCGCCTGCGTCGACTCTCCGGACCGCGTTCGTTCAGGTTGGGGTGGGACCTCCGCCGGTTTCCCACCCGTGCGCACGGACGGTTTCGAACACTCCCCAGGGTGGCGATCCGAGTGGCTCCACGCCTGCGCCTGGCGAGTCAGGAATGCACGGGTCCGGTCGCCCCACGAGTACGAGAGGAAGAACCGAACATCTCGGATGAGCCGGCCTGGGAGCGGGTACCACCGCTCGCCTGTAGGCTCGGGTAGAACGGAGTGATCCCATGGCCAGCAGCCGGGCGCACCAGCTGTACCGCCGCTGCTCCGACCGGGAGGGCGGTCTTCCGCGGGGCAGCGGCGGGCGGCACCGCACGGCCGCGCGGAGAGGGCCCCGCCCACCCGCTCCAACCCCGGCCGATCATGCACTACGCGAACTGATGGTGCTCTCCCGCGCCCTGTTCGACACCCCGGACGAAGGCGAGATCCTGCGCCTGGCCATGGACCACATAGCCGCCGCAGGGCCATACAGCGCCGAGGCCGGATACCTCAAGGTGGACGGCGACCTGGTCCCCAGCCCGAGGAACGGGCAGATCCATGCCTTGGCCGTGAACCGGAGGGTGCGGGAGCTGGCCGGGCAGGACGGCCCTGTGACCGTACCGGGCAGGCCCTGGGGCCGGGCCCTGGGGCTACGCGGACTTGAGAGACTCCACGGATACCTCGTGGTGACGTCCCGCTCCCGGCCCACCGAGGCCGATCGATCCCTGCTCGCCACGCTCGTCCGGCACACCGCTGCTGCACTGTCAGTCGCCTTCGCACACCGCCGCCAACGCGAGGACGCGCTGGAACTGCACCGGCTGAGGGAGGAACGCACAGCCCTCCAGGGGCAGCTGATCTCCGTCGTGGCTGAGCTGGGGTACCAGCGGGACGTTCACGCGCTCATGGCCGACGTCGCTGCCTCGGGCGGCGGCGAGGAAGCCATCACCCGCGCGCTGCACGGGCTCACTGGACTCCCCGCGCTGGTCGAGGACCGCTTCGGTCGGCTGAGGTCCTGGACCGGCCCCAGCCGCCCCGACCCCTATCCGGAACCGGACCCCGTGCGCCAGGACGAAATGCTGCACGCCGTCGCCCGGGAGGTCGGGCCGGTGCGGATAAAGGACCGGCTGATCACCCTGGTCCGCCCGCACGGCGAGATCCTGGGCGTGCTGGCGCTGGTCGATGCCCGGGACGAGGCCGACGAGCACACCGTGCTCGCGCTGGAACACGCCGCCACGTCACTCGCCCCGGAGCTGGCGCACCTGCGCAATCTGGCCGAAGTGGAGCTGAGGCTGCACCGCGAGCTGGTCGACGACCTCCTGGCAGGGACGGACGAGGCGAGCGCCTACGCCCGGTCCGAGGCAGTCGGACACGACCTGCACCGCAGCCACTACGTCGTCGTGGTGCAGTGGTCGAACCGGACTGCGGACGATTCCTTCGCGCAGACCGTGGGCCGGGCGGCCTCTGCCGTGGGCATACGCTCGCTGCTGACCCGACGTTCCGACCACGTCGTCCTTATCGCCGACGACAGGCCGCACGCCCGCGCGTTGTACGAGGCGCTCGCCCGGGAGACCGGGACACGGTCCGGGACGATCGGGGTGAGCGCCCCTTGCGACTCCCTGGACGACATCCCGCACCGCTACCAGGAGGCGCAGCGCGCCCTGGAAGTACGCCGCCACTCCCGCGAGCACTACGGCACGACGTTCTTCGACGAGCTCGGCCTCTACCGCATCCTGGGACCCGGCAACGATTACCGGGAACTGGAGACGTTCGTCCACGAGTGGCTCGGGCAGCTCATCGACTACGACTCCCGGCACCACGCGGCCATGGTGGAGACCCTGTCCCGGTACTTCGACTGCGGCGGCAACTACGACGAGACCGCCGAATCCCTCGCGATCCACCGCAGCACGCTGCGCTATCGGCTCCAGCGCATCCGCGACATCAGCGGCAACGACCTCGCGAACGTCGAGGACCGGCTCAACCTCCAGGTGGCGACCCGAGTGTGGAAGATCGTGCTGGGCGGACACGGCTGAGGCTCCGCTAGAACGGTTGTGCGAGCGGTGCCGGCGGCAGTTGGGCGGGCTGCCCTGTTACAGAGCTGCAGTGGGTGGGTGGCCCTTCCTCGGTTGATCAACGTCGCGCCAGAAGACGGGGGCCTTGGTTCATCACCGCCATCGCGATGATCGGCGGGGCCTTCGGCACCAGCCTCGAAGGGGCCGAGAAGGTGTCCGACGCCGCCTGTGGACGACGGCAGCCTGAGCGTCAGCGGATGCTGCGGCAGATGTCGCGGCCGGAGCGAGGCGCACGCAGGGGGCCGGACACCACCGACGGGTGACGCCCGGGCCGCGGCCCGGGCGTCACAGGGCGATGACGTGGAGGTCGACCAGGTCGAGCAGCGCCCGCAGGGCCGAGCTTGGTCGCCGGGTCGACGACGTGCCGAGATGCATTCGCCAGCGGAGCATGGTGCCGTGAACGTCCAGGACGTGCAGGCCGGGGGTGCGGGCAACGGCGAACGCGGGCAGGAAGGCGATGCCCAGACCGTGCCGGACCAGTGCCGCCCCCATGTCGATGTCGGGCACTTCCAGTGCCACCCGGCGTACGACGCCCGCCACCGCGAACGCCCGGTCGACCACCTCGCGGTTGCCGTAGCCCGGCGGGAAGTCCACGAAGGGCTCCCCCGCGAGGTCCGCAAGTGCCACCGCTCCCCGCTGGGCGAGCGGATGGGCGGCGCTCACCACCAGGACGAGCGGCACGGTGGCCAGCTCCCGTGCGTCGATCCCGGCGGGTTTGTGCTCGGGCAGCGACAGGAAGGCCACGTCCAGGTCCCCGCTGAGCAGTGCGTGCGCCAGTCCCGCCGACCCGGTCGTCGCCAGCCGTAGCCGGACGTCGATCGCCGGATGCCGCGCGTGCAGCTGCCCGAGGAGCGCAGGCAGGTCCACCACCTCGACCGAGGCCATGGCGCCCACATTCACCGTGCCGCGCAGCGTGTCCTGCGCGGCACGCACGGCGTCCTGGGCCGCCTGGGCGGCGTCCAGGGTGGCCCGAGCCTCCGGCAGCAGCGCCGCGCCCGCCCCGGTGAGCCGGACCTGCTGCGACGAGCGCTCGAACAGCGCGCAGCCGAGCTCGCGCTCCAGAGAGCGGATCGCGGCGGACACCCCGGACTGCACCACGTGCAGCCGACGGGCGGCACGCGTGAAACTCAGCTCCTCGGCGACCGCGATGAAGTGCTCCAGCTGACGTAGCTCCACACGAGAAGTATCACTCGCATTGCTCGAGCCCAGCAAAAACATTCGTTGGCACTGATCCAGGCTGGTGAGGAGGATGGAAAGCGCCATCCACTTCCGCCCGAGGAGGGGTACCCCTGACTGCCGTTCCGACGCCGCTGAGCCGTCCCACAGCCGACGCTCCCGACGACCCGACCCACCGGATCCCAGCACCCGCTCCCGCCGACCTGCCGCCCGGCGCCCCCGCCCGGCGCCGTGCCTCGCACACGACCGGCTTCTGGTTCGTGGCGGTGGCCTTCACCGTGCTGATGGCCTTCGGCACCGCGCCGACCCCGCTGTGGCCGCTGTACGAGGCCCGGGACCACTTCGGCGCGACCACGGTCACGGTGGCGTACGCCTCGATGGTCGTGGGCGCAGCGGCCGCCTTCCTCGGACTGGGACACCTGTCGGACAGGCTCGGCCGGCGGCGCATCATCGTCCCGGCGCTGCTGGTCGGCATCGTCGCGTCGGTCGTACTGATCGCGTGGCGGGACCTGCCGGGGCTGATCGCGGGCAGGATCCTGAACGGCGTCGGACTGGGGCTGATGGCCTCGACTGCGACGACGTACCTGCACGACCTCCACCACGAGGCCCGTCCGGAACGGACGGGTTCGGTGCTGCCCGGCATCGTGGCCACCGCCGCCAACCTCGGCGGCCTGGCCTCAGGCCCCCTGGTCGCCGGAGCCGCCGCCGAGTGGCTTCCCACGCCCCTGATCACCACCCAGGCGATCTTCACGCTCGCCATGGCAGTGTGCCTGGTGCTGGTGTTGTCCACCCCGGAGACCGTGGACCTGGAGCTGCCCGCGGCCGAACGGCCCAGCAGGTTTGTCCTGCGCCCCGGCGGCCGGCGGACGTTCGGCGCGGCCGGCGCGCTGGGCGCCTTCGCCTTCGCGATCCTCGGCCTGATCTCCTCCCTCGGGGCGAGCGTGCTCCACGGCACCCTGCACACCGACTCGCACCTCGTGGTCGGCCTGGCTGCCTTCGTCATGTTCGGTTCCGCGGCGGCCGCCCAGCTGGTGCTGGGCCGCCTCCCACTGCCCCGGGTCCTGACCGTGGGGGCAGTGGTCTTCCCGGTCGGCCTGGTCCTGTGCGCCGTCGCCCTATACCACCCGGCGCTCTGGCTCTACCTGGTCGCCGTGTCGCTGTCGGGAGCCGGCTCCGGGCTGCTGTTCAAGGGAGGCGTCGAACGTGCCGTTTCAGTGGCCGAGCCCGCCTCACGCGCGGGGGTCCTCGCCGTGTTCTTCGTCGTCGCGTACCTGGGAATGGGCCTGCCCTCCGTCCTGTTCAGCATCGCCCTGCGGCATTTCGCCGTGCAGACCGCGATGATCGGCTTCGCGGCGGTCCTCTCCTGCGGAGCCGTCGTGTCGGTCGCCATCGCGTTGCGCGACCGCGCACCCGGTCCCGGCACGCTCTCGGCGCAGTCCGCTCGCCCCTCCTGACCTCCCTGCGGCGCATGCGACACCGGTTGTCTGGGAGGCGCGGACCTGGGCACTCGGTGCGGGAGCGAGTGACACGGATCCGCGGCAGACGGGAGGCCCGAGATGTCTGCGGAATCGGCCAGAACGATCGCGCTCCCCTCCGGTGAGGAGATCGCGGCGCTCGGGCAGGGCACCTGGTACCTGGGCGAGGAACCGGCCCGGCGTGAACAGGAGATCGCCGCGCTGCGGCTGGGTGTGGACCTGGGCATGACCGTCGTCGACACGGCGGAGATGTACGGCGACGGCGCAGCTGAGGAGCTCGTCGGGGAGGCCCTCCGGGGACGCCGGGAGGAGGTCTTCCTCGTCAGCAAGGTGCTGCCCGGCCACGCCGACCGGAAGGGCACCGTCGCCGCCTGCGAGGGCAGCCTGCGGCGGCTCCGTGCGGAACGGCTGGACCTCTACCTGCTGCACTGGCGGGGACGGTGGCCACTTGAGGAGACCCTTGCGGGATTCACCGACCTGATGGAGGCGGAGAAGATCCGTTACTGGGGCGTGAGCAATCTGGACGTCGCCGACATGGTCGAGCTGACCACCCTCCCCGGTGGCGACGCCGTGGCCGTCGACCAGGTGCTGTACAACCTCTCCCGGCGCGGCATCGAGTGGGATCTGCTCCCCTGGTGCCGCGAGGCCGGGGTGACGGTCATGGCCTACTCCCCGATCGAGCAGGGGCGACTCCTGAAGGTCGAGGCGCTGGGTGCCGTGGCCCGGGCCCTCGGAGCCACGCCGACCCAGGTGGCACTCGCCTGGGTGCTGGAACAGGGGGTGGCCGCTATCCCGCGTTCCGGGTCACCCGACCACGTTCGGGAGAACCGCGGCGCAGTGGACCTCCACCTTCCCGCCGAGGCTCTCGACGCCCTCGACGAGGCGTTCCCGCCACCCAGCGGGCCCACGCCCCTGGAGATGCTCTGAAGGAGTTGACAGGATGGCGCGCCCCCGCACGTCGTCGGAATGGGGGTTCGCTGCCCACCCCGTCGACCAGCCTCACCGTCCAATCTCGGCGGGGTGCCCTAATACAGTCCCCCTTCCCCGAGTTGGTCGTGTCGTCCGGTCAGCAATTCTCGTTCGAGGCGTTGCAACGCCGTGCGGCCTCCTGCGGACGGACGGCCGTACGGCTGGCCCAGGGATGCCTGCGCACTTCATGCTGCTCTGCCAGGGGAAGAGGGGGTGCCCTTTTTCGGCCTGGGGTGCGGAGGCGCTCAGCAGAGGGCTGTGCGAATCTCGACCGGGTAACAGCCGATGGCGGCGCGGGCGGGAGCGAACGACGTCGTCCGTTCCCGGTGAGGAGGCGAGAGGCATGACCGTGATGGGTGTGTCGAAGTTCGAGAGGTTCTTCCGCGCCGCCGCAAGCCTCGACGTGGACAAGAACGACCTGAAGCGGTACGGCGACTTCGTCGACGCCAAGCTCTACGACCTCCTGGTCGTCGGCCAGGCGTCGGCCAAGGCCAACGGCAGGGATACCGTCGAACCGTGGGACCTGCCGATCACCAAGGGCCTCCAGGAGTGCATCCACCGGTTCCGGCGGCTCGACGAGGAGGTCGAGCTGAAGCCGATCCTGGAACAGCTCGCCACGCATCCTCCCCTCGACAGGACACCTACCCAGGAGGCCGAAGAGCGCTACCCCGAGATCATCGGCGGTCTCAGCGTCGCCCTCGCCGAGACGTTCAAAATCATGTATCCGGATGTGAAGAACCCGCAGACCAGTCACTGGGAGGGCGTGACCGCGGTGTTCGACCGGCTGCTGTAGCAGTCGCGCCCCGGTGCATGTCGCCGGACTGAACTGAGATGCCCGTGAAGAATGTCCCCGATACGCATGTCGAAAGGCCCAAGAAGGGCCTGACCGCGTTCTGTCTGACCACTCCCCACAAATCCGAGGATGGTCGGCGCCGCCTACGGTTTCGCCGACGTGGGTCCCAACGGAGGGCGGGCCGAACTGCTGCGCCTTACCTGCGGCGACCGCAACTGCCTGGTGTTGCCGGAAGAGCCAGGGAGCGGCGCCCTCGCGCCGTCGTCATGAGCGCGCGAGCCGGGCCGCGAGATAGGGCGCGGTGGCGCTGGGACGGGCTCTCGCCACCTTGGCCGGCGGGCCCGCCGCGACCACCCGCCCGCCCGCATCGCCGCCGCCCGGCCCGAGGTCGATGACCCAGTCGGCGGTGGCGATCGTGTCCAGGTCGTGCTCGACGAGGACGACCGTGTTGCCGGCGTCGACGAGCCGGTGCAGCTGTCGCAGCAGCAGCGCGATGTCCGAGGGGTGCAGCCCCGCCGTCGGCTCGTCGAGCAGGTAGAGCGCGTGCCCGCGGCGGGCTCGCTGCAGTTCGGTGGCCAGTTTGATGCGTTGCGCCTCACCGCCGCTGAGTTCCGTCGCGGGCTGGCCCAGCCGCAGGTACCCCAGTCCCACCTCGCGCAACGTCTCCAGACTGCGGGAGGCGGCCGGGACGGCGGACAGGAACTCGGCGGCGGCGTCGACGGACAGCGCCAGTACTTCCGCGATGTTCTTGCCGCGGTAGGTGACTTCCAGCGTTTCGGCGTTGTACCGGGCGCCCTGGCAGGTCGGGCACGGCGCGTAGGTGCCGGGCAGGAACAGCAGTTCGACCGCGACGAATCCTTCGCCCTGGCAGGTCTCGCACCGCCCTTCGGGCACGTTGAAGGAGAACCGCCCGGCCGAGTAGCCGCGCGCCCTGGCCTCGTCCGTCGCCGCGTACAGCTTGCGCACCGCGTCGAACATCCCCGTGTACGTGGCAAGGTTGGACCGGGGAGTTCGGCCGATGGGCCGTTGGTCGACCCGGACCAGCCGGTCGAACGACTCGACCCCCGACGCGTCCTGGACGTCGACCTCCAGCTGCGCCTCGTCGGGCTCCTCGGGTACGAGTCCGAGGTGGCCGCGGACGACCTCGGCGAGCACCTGCGTCACCAGCGTCGACTTTCCGGAACCGGACACGCCTGTCACCGCCGTCAGTACGCAGAGCGGTACGTCGACGGACACGTCGTGCAGATTGTGGCGGGAGACGCCGTTCAGGTGCAGCCAGCCGTTCGGTGTGCGCGGGCGGTGATCGAGCGGCTGGGCGCGCCCGAACAGGTACTGGCTCGTGGCCGACTCCCCGACCCGCTCAAGACCGGCGACCGGGCCGCTGTACAGCACGCGTCCGCCGCCCTCACCCGCGCCGGGGCCGATGTCGACCACCCAGTCCGCCCGCCGTACGACGTCCATGTCGTGCTCCACGACGAACAGCGAGTTGCCCGCCGCCTTGAGGCGGTCCAGCACGTCCAGCAGCGGTTCCGCGTCGGCCGGGTGCAGGCCAGCGGAGGGTTCGTCGAGGACGTAGACGACGCCGAACAGCCCCGAGCGCAGCTGGGTGGCGATCCGCAGGCGTTGCGCCTCGCCGGGCGACAGGGTCGTCGAGCGGCGCCCGAGGCTGAGATATCCGAGGCCCAGGTCGAGCAGTACGTCGACCCGCGCGACCAGATCGCCGCAGATCCGGACCGCGACCTCGGTCGTCTCCCCGGATCGGGCGGTCGACGTGGTGGCGTCGGCCTCGGACCGCCCCGCGACGGGTCGCAGCAGCGCTACGACCTCGGTGAGCGGCATCGCGTTGATCTCGGCGATGGAACGTCCGGCGAAGGTCACGGCGAGCGCCTCGGGCCGCAGTCCGCTGCCGTGACACGCGGGGCAGGGCACACTCCTGACGAATCGGAGCGCCCGTTCGCGCATCTTCTCGCTCTTGGAGTCGGCGAGGACGTGCATGACGTGCTTGCGGGCGCTCCAGAACTTGCCCTGGTAGCCGTAGTCGACGCGGTCCTCCTCCGGCTCGATGTACACGGAGGGCTGTTCGTCCGTGTACAGCAGCCAGTTCCGGTCCTTCTTCCTGAGCCTGCGCCACGGTCGGTCGATGTCGATCCCCAGGCCGCTCACGACACTGCGCAGGTTGGCGCCCTGCCAGGCGCCCGGCCAGGCGGCGATCGCCCCCTCGCGGATGCTCAGCGAGGGGTCCGGGACGAGCAGGTCCTCGGCGACGTCGTGCACGACGCCCAGTCCGTGGCACTCCGGGCAGGCCCCGGCCGCGGTGTTGGGTGAGAACGACTCGGCCTCCAGCCGTGCGGCCCGGGGCGGATAGGTGCCGGCGCGGGAGTACAGCATGCGCAGCAGATTGGACAGCGTGGTGATGGTGCCGACCGTCGAGCGCGAGCTGGGCGACCCGCGTCGCTGCTGCAGGGCCACGGCGGGTGGCAGTCCGGTGATTTCCTGCACGTGCGGTGCGCCGACCTGTTGCAACAGCCTTCGGGCGTACGGTGCTACGGACTCGAAGTAGCGCCGCTGGGCCTCCGCGTAGAGCGTGCCGAACGCGAGCGAGGACTTGCCCGAACCGGAGACGCCGGTGAAGGCGACCATCGCGTCCCGCGGAACGTCGACATCGATGTTCCGCAGGTTGTTCTCACTGGCGCCCCGGACATGTACGAAGGGGTCGGTCGCGTCCTTGTTCACCGTTCCTGATTACCTGATCGCACCGGGAACCGCGCGACAGGCGCCGTCACCGGGCCCCGCTCACACGAGCGTCCGGAGCATCCCGGATCCATTTTCGATACACGGCCTATAAAGGGTGTTGCACAAGGCTGTGTTTGGGCAGGTCGGAGTGCGTGAACCCAGTCTTCTGGTCATGATGCGAGGGCGAGGTTGTGCATGTGAGCGACGGCTTGGACGGCGTGGTGGAGGCCGTCGCCGTGCTGTCGGCAGTCGCGGAGGATCTTATAGTTCTTCATGCGTCCGATCACATGCTCCACCCGGGCACGCACCTTGCGGTGGGCGGCGTTGTCCGCTTCTTCGTTTGCCAGTAGGGCCCGGCGCGGGCGTTTGCGGTGCGGCACGACCATCCGGCAGTTGAGGCAGGCGCCGTCACCCAGGACGGTCACGTCCTGGCAGTGCTGAGCCAGGTCCGAGGCGCGCCAGGCGTCGGCTGTGGTGCCTGGTGCCGGTCGGGCCACTGCGATCACGAGGCGGGTGTCGGCGTCGACGATGTCCTGCACGTTTGCCCAGAAACGGTAGGTGCGGCTGGACGCGCCGACCTCCGGGTCGCGGACTGGGATCAGGGTGCCGTCCACGATCCACAGTCGGTCCGCAGCGTCGGCCGGGCGCGACTCCGAAAAGCGGTCCCAGTTGCCCACACCTGTTCAGTACTCAACACCCGGCCGTCCAAGGGAGATGCCCAGCTCAGAAGGTTGTGCAACACCCTTTGACCCAGGCGGCGCACACTCCGCTGTTGGCGGATGCTGACAAGGCGGCGTTGCTGCTGGAGACCAGCCTTCCCGGGGTCCTCGCTGCCGGCGGCGTCAGGAGCGGCTCGGTCAAACGGGTGCGTCGGCGGCCGGTGAGGGCCGTGGCTATCCGCCTCGTGCACGAGCACCGGGAAAGAACAGGAACGCCGCAGTGGCATGGACGAGCAGGAACAGCGCGGCGTAGAGGCAGTGATGCCCATGAAGGTGATCACGGTGACGAGGTTGAACACGAGGCGGGCCTGCTGCCGATCGATCTCGTCGCGGTGCACGGGGTGGCGCGGAGCTGGTGTTCGCGGTGGCGCACGCAACCGTGGCCCGGTGGTGGAGCAGGCCCTGTGCGGGGAGGACGAGGCGACCTGACGGTACCGCCTGCACCTGCTGGCAGGGGCCAGCGTGTCACGCGGCGTCGGCGATACCTCGGGGGCATCCTGTGGGCACGGGCGATCGCGGGGGCAGCCGACGAGAAGGAGTCATGCGGGTGTCGTCTCAGGGCGTTACGGTCGTGGCTCTCCTGGCGGATCCGGACGCGCCCACGGAGATCGCGCAGCGCATGGCCCGGATACTTCCTGCCCGGCTCGCCGACAAGTCAGGCCAGGGACGACGGTTCGACGTCGAGGTGGTGAGTGAGCCTTTCACCGCAAGGACCGAGGACCCGCCCACCTTGATGCGCCGGATCATGGACCGTGGAAGAGCCGAGAGTTGGGACATCGTCGTGGCCCTCACCGACCTTCCGCTGCACTCACACGGGCGTAAGCTCGTTGTGGATCTGAGTCACGAACACGGCTTGGCCCTGCTGTCCCTTCCTCCGCTGGGGGGCTTGCGTCTGCAGACGAGAGCCCGGCGGGCCGTGGAAGAAGCCGTGCTCAGCTTGGCGGGCCCGCGGGCCACCGGGGCTGAGGGACCTCCGCGGAGTCAGCCGCTTCTGGGGCCCTTCGTCAGTCGCCTCGCGCCGATTCACCCGGGCCAGGTCGGTGAGGAGGAGACCGCTGATCTTCGGTACGTCGTCAGCGGACCGCGCGGTTACCTGAGGGTGCTCGTCGGTATGGTCCGCGCCAACCGGCCGTGGCGCTTGGTGCCGGGCCTGTCGAAAGCCCTGGCGGCCGCACTCGCCACGGGAGCAGTCGCCACTGTGAACTCCACCATCTGGAACCTGGCCGAGTCCCTGAGCGCGCCACGCCTCGTGATCGCCACGGTCGGGTCCGTCGCGCTCATGATCGGCTGGCTGATCGTGGACGCGCAGCTGTGGCACCGATCAGCAGAGGTCTCGCGGGAGGCGAGGCAGAGGGCGAGGCTCTACAACGCCTCGACGGTCATGACCGTGGGTATCGGGGTGCTCGTCTGCTACGTGGGTTTGATCGTCATCAACTTGGTGTGGGCCCTGTTCATCCTCAACGGCCAAGTGTTCGCCTCCACGACACGAACCCCGCTTCACGCCGCGGAATACTGGACGTTGTCCTGGTTCGTCGCTTCGGTCGCCACGGTGGGCGGGGCGCTGGGATCAGGCTTGGAGAGCGACGAGGCGATCCGGGCAGCCGCCTACTCCAAGCGCGAACAGGAGCGCCGCCGAATACTCCAAGACGACGACGGCGACTAGCTGGTGACCCGGGTCGGAGATTCGTTGGTGCTTGGTGGTCGTCGGTGGTTGGTGGTCGTCCGGGTACGAAGATTCCGCTGCTGATCGATCGGTGCGTGGTTGTTTCGCGTCAAGGGCCGACGGGGACTCGGAAGGCACGCCGCCGGAGCGCTGAAGCTCCGCTGGGCAGGCCCACGGCGGCACCGCCGTTCCACCTGAACCGGGTGAACGGCCCACAGAGGCATGCCGGAGCCATGGACCCCGTCGGACCAACTCCCGGGAGTCAGGTTGGGTACGCCGTCTCCATCGCACCCGTGCTGCGGTCATGCCGCGGCACCGAAGGAAGCGATCATGAAAGCAGCGGTATATGAAGGCCCGCGAACGGTCACGGTGAAGGACGTACCGGACGCGAAGATCGAACACCCCTGCGACATCATCGTCAAGATCACCACTACCAACATCTGCGGTTCGGACCTGCACATGTACGAGGGCCGCACCTCGTTCGAGTCCGGCCGCACCCTGGGACACGAGAACATGGGCCAGGTCGTGGAGGTCGGCTCGGCCGTCCGCAAGATCCAGGTCGGCGAGTATGTGGTCCTGCCCTTCAACATCGCCTGCGGGTTCTGCAAGCAGTGCGAGCGGGGTCTGACCAACTACTGCCTGACCATGCAGCCGGAACCGGCTCTCGCCGGGGCCGCCTACGGGTTCGCCGACATGGGCCCTTACCAGGGCGGCCAGGCGGAACTGCTGCGCGTGCCCTACGGCGACTTCAACGCGCTGCGTCTGGGTGAGGACGCCGCCGAGCGGCAGACCGACTACGTGATGCTCGCCGACATCTTCCCCACCGGCTATCACGCCACCGAGATGGCCCACGTCAAACCGGGCGACCAGACGATCGTCTTCGGGGCCGGCCCGGTCGGGCTGATGGCGGCCTACTCCGCTCTCCTCAAGGGCGCCGGGCGCGTCTGGGTGGCCGACCACCAGCCCGACCGGCTGCGCAAGGCGGAGGAGATCGGGGCCATCCCGATCAACACCGCTGAGCAGAAGCCGGCGGAGGTCGTCAAGGAGGCCACCCTCGGTCTGGGCGCCGACAACGGCTGTGAGTGCGTCGGCTACCAGGCACACGACCCCGAGGGACACGAGGACGCCAGCCTCACGCTCAACGGACTGATCGACTCGGTCAGGTTCACGGGCGACATCGGTGTGGTGGGCGTGTTCCTGCCCCAGGACCCCGGCGGCGCGGAGGCCCAGGGGGAACTGGAGGCGCAAGGCAAGGTCCCGATCGACTTCGGCATGATGTGGTTCAAGGGCCAACGCATGGGCACCGGGCAGGCGCCGGTGAAGAGGTACAACCGGGCGCTGCGGGATCTGATCGCGGGCGGGAAGGCAAAGCCGAGCTTTGTCGTCTCCCACGAACTCAGCCTGGACGAGGCCCCCACCGCCTACGAGCACTTCGACGCACGTGACGAGGGCTGGACCAAGGTGGTCCTACATCCGAACGGACACGGGAACGGCCACAAGCGGTAGGCGACCTGGGGCCGCCGTCCCGTCTGTTTCCCCCGGACCGGTCCGGGGGACGGGTGGCGATCTGCCCGTTCCCCGGCCGGGGGGGGGGAGTAGCCCGCGCTCCGGTCGGACCTGAACCAACGGCGATTGCCCGCGCTCCGGCCCACTAGGACGGACGGCGGACGCTCAGCAGTGTCCGCAGTGGCTGCACCCCGTCCAGCGGCTGCGGCCGCCGGCCTGTTCGCGGGGCGTGTGGGAGGCTTCCCTGCCCGACGGTGGCCGCACCTCAACCAGGCCGATGCGACCCGGTAGGGTGTTCCGGCTAGGCTCACACCCGTGACGTGGCTGCGGGCCTTCGGAGAGGTCGTGCGATCCGGGCTCACGATCGAGGAGGCGCGGCTGGAGCCCCTGCTCGCGATGCGCACGGCCGCTGGGGTGGCGATCGTCGTCGGGCCGGCGCTGTGGTTGGTCTCCCCTGCGTATGCCGCGTCCGCCGCCCTCGGCGCCTACTCCGCGGGTGGGGCCACCTTCCAGCGCACCTGGCGTCCACGCAAGGTCATCGCGCTCGGCGCGGGCGCGGGTCTGGCGCTCAGCACGTTCGTGGGCTACCTGGCGGCGGGGCGACTGGTGACGTTCCTCCCGCTGCTGGCCGTATGGGCCTTTGCCGCGGGAATGGCGTGGGCCGTCGGATCGACCGCTGGGATCGTCGCAGCGACGACGGTCGGCAGCATGCTGGTGACCATCACCCTGCCCACGAGCGTCGGGCGAGCCCTGGAGCACGCCGGGGTCATCGCACTCGGAGGCGTGGTGCAGGCCGTGCTGATCCTGCTGTTCCCGATCCGGCGTTGGGGAGCGCATCGTGACGCGCTCGCCGACGCCCTGGCCGCCGTGGCGGACTACGCCCGCCGGTTGCGGCACGACCCGACCGCCCCGTTCGACCCGGAGCCGTTGATGACGGCCCGGGACGCGGCCGCCGTGACGCCGTCACAGGCCCGCACCCGTCCCCCCGTCCTCCACGGCCCCCGGGGCCTCGCCGAGCGCATTCGGCCGGTCGTCGCCGCGCTCGCCGACCCGGACGTCGGCGCCCCGGCGGAGGGACCCGGGCGGGACCGCGCGCGGGAGTTGCTCGACGCGGCCGCCGACGTCCTGGATGCGGCCGCCCGTTCGATCCGCTGCGGCACTCCCGCCGAGGTGCCGCCCAGGAGCACGGACGTCCTGCGCGTCGACGAGGACCACGAGGTGCTGGAGGGCCCCGCGCGGCAGGCCGCCGAGCGGCTCGTGGAACTGCTCGGCGAGGCGTTGGAGATCGCCGGGAGCGGCGGCGCGCGCGGGAGGACGCCCACGCCGCCCGGCCCCGCGGACGCCCAGTTCCTGGTGCGCCCGACTATGTTCCGGCTGGTCCCGGTCGTCGTCCGGGCGGTCCGCCGCGAGCTCCGTCGGGACTCGCCCGTGTTCCGGCACGCCGTCCGCCTGGCGGCGGTGGCCACGCTGGGCTATCTGATCGCCGCCCGGCTCCCCCTGGGCCACGGCTACTGGGCGCCCATCGCCTCGGTGATGGTGATGCGGCCGGACTTCCACCGGACGTACGCGCGTGCGGTGGCCCGTCTCGCCGGGACCCTGGCGGGGGTCGCGCTCGCCACCGGGATGGTGCGGGCCCTGGGCCCGGACGCCCATGTGTTCGGCGCGCTGGCGGTGGTCTCGGCGGGCCTGTCGTACACGCTGAACCGTACCGGCTACGCCTACTCCCAGTGCTTCACTGCCGCGTACGTCGTCTTCCTGCTCGGCATGGGCGGCCAGGCATGGGAGCAGACGGTCCCGGAGCGGGTGGTGCTCACCCTGCTCGGCGGGGCCCTGGCAATGCTGGCGTACGTGGTGTTCCCCGCATGGGAGACACCCCGGCTGGCGGGCCGGCTTGCGGACTGGCTCGCCGCCAGCGGCCGCTACGCCGCCGCGGTGCTCCGCAGCTACGCCGAACCGACCCGGGAGCATCGCGCCGACATGCGCAGGGCACTGCTGGCGAGCAGGGAGGCACGTGCCGCCTGGCAGGAGGCATACGACCGGGCAAGGCAGGAACCGGTCCGCCCCAGGGGTCTGACGTCGCGCGAGGCGGAGGAGGCGCAGGCGGCGCTCGAGGGGTTCGGCCGGGCGGCGATGATCATGGAGAGCCACGTCCCGCGGACCGACAGCCGTTTCGTCCCCGAGGCAGAGCGGTTCGCCGAGGCCCTGGAGGCGGACACCGCGCAGGCGGCAGTCGACGTGCGCGAGCACAGGAATCCGGACTGGGGGCGCGTGGAGGAGGCGCTCCACGCGTGGGAGGGCTCCGCCGCCGGGGACCGGAGCCCGGTGGTGCGGCGCGGGGCGGAACTGCAGAAGCAAGCCTTGGAGGACCTCGCGACGGCCGTGAGCCGCACACCCCTGGAACGGGACGTCGGCTCCGCTCGCGAGGAGCAGCGGGTGCGGGCTGCCGTGGAGGCGGAAGGTGACGGATCAGGACCCGCGCACCGGGGTGGGTGACGGCTCCGGCGACGGGGAGCGCCGCGCCTCCTGGAGCGGGAAGTAGTCTCCCGGCCGCGTCGAGCGCCGCCACACGTACGCCGCTGTCGCCATCACGAGGATCAGCCCCGCCAGGATGAGCAGTTCGATCCCCTCGACGTTCCACCGGAAGGACTTCTCCGCCTCGGCCGTCACGATGAGCACCTTGCGGATGCCGGCAATCAGGCCGACGACGAGGAACGGCTCCGCGTCGAGGGTCTGGTTCCTGATGGTCAGGCGGACGGTGTGGAGCAGCTCGGCCACGATGAACAGCACAAGGCCGTTGTCCAGGGCGGAGAGAACGACCGTCTCCTCGCGGTACGGCCCCTGGATCGACCTGATGACGTCGTGGACGACCCCGACGGTCAGGAGCCCCGCGAGCAGTACGAGGAGCGCCGCGACGACGAGGTGGATGCCGTCCTCGATGAGCTGCAGGAGGCCCTGTACCCGGCCGCCCTCGATCTTCGGGAGAATGGGTCGCACAGTCAGCATGCTAAGGGTGCCCCGGCCCGCAGGCGCGGCATGCTGCCGAACGGGTGGACGAGCGGATCCCTCCCTGTGGTGGCAGCCTGGGGGAAGCGGCGAGGCGCGACATCACCGAGACCTACCCGGCGGCAGGACGAGAGTGCATGAGGCAGCCCGACGCGGACACGAACGGCAGGAACCTGTGGTTCGTGCTGGTCGCCGACCCGGGTGGCGGACGAGCAGGTCGACGTGGCCCACGTGGCCGAAATCGTCGGCACCCGTCTGAAGGACGGCGACACATCGGCGTCTTCCTCACCGACCTGCCGAGCCGGATGGAGCGCAACCCGGTCAGCACCGAGGTCGAACCTGAGCACAGGGTCGCACTGATCTCACTGCCCGCCCTCGGCACCCGGCGTCTGCGGCGCCGGGTGCGGCAGGCGGTGGTCGGCGTCGTCAGGCAACAGGCCGCGCAGGACGAAGAGCCGGCCCGTCGTCGGCCGTCCGGCACCGCGGGAGGACGAGGTCTCGCGTGGGTGGGCTTCGTGGACGCGCTCGATGCGCAGGGTCTGTGATTCATGGATCGCGTGGGTGGTGTCGTGTTGGACCAGGTGCGTTCCCTGTCAAGTTCAGCGTGTTGAAACTCGCCCTGCGGTGGGAGACGGACGGCCGTCTCGTACCGGGCCGGCCGGATGAGGAGTGGGCGATCCTTGTCCGCCGTCATCCCTGGCCTGGTCGCTGACCGCGCGGTGCGGGCGCCGCGCTCCTGGGCTGCCGCCGGCCCGGCAGCTCGTCACGTCCACAACCGCCCCGCCCCCACCGCGCCCCAGCGCTGCGGGGGCAGCACGAAGCCTTGGTCCCTGGCGGACCAGGGCTTCGATCGACGGCCAGGAAGGGGGAACGGGTATCTGCGGCCCGGCGCCTGCGGCACGAGAGTCCCGTGGGGTCTTTGCACCCCCCACGCGTCACCGTGACCAACGCGCCCGCGCCGGACGGACAGGGCGTGCTCAGGCGGCGGGGGTGAGTTCGGCGCGGCCGAACAGCAGCGCGAACCGGAAGGGAGCTGGTGCAGGATGCGGGTGAGGAGGTCGGGGCCGGCCAGGGCGGCGACGGCGGCGAAGACGGCTCCGGTGTCCCAGCGGGTGGTGGCCAAGGAGGCTTCGGCGCGGGCGGCGAGGTCCTTGACGAAGGCCCAGCCGGTCAGGGGCTGGGTGTCGGGGATCTGAGCGGCGAGGAGGCGTGCGGCTTCGAAGGGGAGACGGGCGGCGAGCTCGACGCGCTCGTCGCCCGTCAGCTGGCGCCCTAGTCCCGCGACGACCAGACGGATGGCCTCCTCGGCCCGCTCGCGGGTGAGGTAGGCGCCTTCGTAGCGGACCTTCTCCAGCATCTGCTCGTACGACATCGCGGGCACAGGCTGCAGCGGGACGCGCGGGTCGGAGAACACGTGCTGTGGTTGCCTTTCTGTCGCCGGGATGGTGGTCACCGGGTGAGTGGGTGGGTGATCAGGCGGGCTGGGGGCGTCCGAAGAGGAGGTCGTAGCCCGCGGGGAGCTGGAGCAGGATCTGCCCCAGCAGGTCGTCACCGGCCGCATCGGCGGCGGTGGAGAGGACGGCGCTGACGTCCCAGGCCGCGGTCTGCTCGGTGGCCCCCTCGATCCAGGCCGCCGTCGCCCGAACGAACCGCTCCGATGGCAGCGGCTCGGCGCTCTGCAGCGGGTTGAGGAGGATCAGGGCGAAGTCTTCCGGCAGGCGCGCCGCGAGCTGGGCGCGCACCTCGCCGACCAGGTGCGCGCCCAGCAGGGCGAGCACCACACGGGCCGCGCGTTCTGCTTCCTGCAGGCTGTCGTACTCACCGCGTTCCTTCACCCGGTCGAGGAACGCCTCGCGTCGCAGGGTCACCGCCGCCACCTTCTTCGGTCGATGGGGTGCGGAGGACGGGAGAGGGGGGAGATCAGTGACCCGTCCTCCGCCGCTGTTCGGCCCTTGTCGCCCTTGGGTCAGCCGGAGATCTCCCTGCGGCGGGATCCGCCGCCGATGGCGATCTTGCGGGGCTTGGCACGTTCGGCGATCGGGATCCGCAGGGTGAGCACGCCGGCGTCGTAGTCCGCCTCGATGTGCTCGGTGTCCAGCGTGTCGGCCAGCACGATCTGGCGGGAGAAGACACCCAGCGGCCGCTCCGACAGTTCCATCTGCACGTCGTCGGCCTTCGCCACGGGCCGGCGCTCGGCCTTGACGGTCAGCATGTTCCGCTCGACGTCGATGTCGATCGCGTCCGCGCTGACGCCGGGGACGTCGAAGGCCACCACGTACCGGTCGCCCTCGCGGTAGGCGTCCATCGGCATCGGGGACGGCCGCGACCAGGTGCCCGGGCCCATCAGCTGCTGAGCCAGCCGGTCCAGCTCACGGAAGGGGTCAGTGCGCATCAACATCGTGAAAACACCTCCAGCAGGTTCGGGCAGTTGCTGCCAATGCGCTTCACTGAAACCGTTGTAACATGTCATCCAATGGATGACAAGCACGGTGTCGTCCAGTCGATGACAAGCCCGAGGGGGTGCCCGTGACAGCAGCCGACCAGCCGGCCCCGTCCAGCGCCGACGGCCGAAGCCCGGCCTCGTTCCTCGCCGCCGCGGCGGCCCTGCACGCCATAGACGACGCCCTGCACGCCGCCCGGCAGGAGACCTCCGGAACCCCTGCCGCCAGCCCCGGCGCGGAGCAGGCCCTGGCC